>NZ_JBSSCC010000059.1:0-11354 GCF_054059455.1 Thermostichus sp. MS-CIW-23
TCTCGTTTTGACAAATTGGCCAGGAACTTCTTGAGTTTTCTCTATCTCGTCAGTGCTCTCTTTTGGCTCAAATGAAAGATCAACACAACCTAAAAAGATAATGGTATAGCATGCAGGGATCCATGTATCCCGACGCTAACCCTGCGGGTAGAGCGCGGGGCTTGTTGCCCCCGCACCCCCGTTGGTTAAACATTAGGTTGCCCAGGAAAGGGATCCCAGCGGCACTCACGTTGTATTATTGGCTACTTCAGCCGGCAGGTCGAGCCTCTTTTGGGGAATCGGGCTAGATTGGATCCCACTGTTGATTTCTGCTGTCCACTTCTAGGGTTCTGGCGGCATGAGTTCTCCGGCCATCCAGTGGTATCCCGGCCATATTGCCAAGGCAATTGGCCAGTTGCGGGAAGAGTTGCAGCGGGTGGATGCAGTCATCGAGGTGTTGGATGCGCGGATCCCGTTGGCCAGTCGTCATCCTGAGCTGGGCCGGTGGCTGGGGGAAAAACCTCGCCTCCTGGCTCTGAACAGGGCGGACTGCATTGAGGCTGGGGATCTGAAAGCTTGGCAGGAGTATTTTTTACGGCAAGGGATCCCTGTCTATCCCACCAATGGCCGCTCAGGAGAAGGGGTGAATCGCCTCAAGCAGGCGGTCTTGCACTTGGGGCAATCGGTCAACACGCGGCGTCAACAGCGGGGCATGCGACCGCGGGCCGTTCGGGCGGTGGTGGTGGGCTTTCCCAATGTGGGCAAATCTGCTTTGCTGAATCGACTGTTGGGGCGGCGGGCAGCTGAGAGCGCAGCACGTCCTGGGGTGACGCGGCAACTGCGGTGGGTGCGGCTGGGGGGAGAGTTGGATCTGTTGGACTCGCCGGGCATCCTACCGCCCTCTCTGCCGGATCAACAGGCGGCCTCTCTATTGGCCATCTGCGATGACATCGGCGAAGCGGCCTACGATCCCGAACGGGTGGCGGCCCACTTTTTGGATCAAGTGCTGAGGGTGCAGCCCCAAGCCCGATCTCTCCTACAAAGGCGCTACGGTTGGCCGGATCCGATCCCTCCCGGTGGTGCTGCAGTGCAGGAGTTGGCCGAGCGGCGGTATCAAGGGGATCCCCAGCGGGCGGCACGGCAAGTTCTCAACGACTACCGCAAGGGCTTGCTGGGGCCGCTGGCCTTGGAACTCCCTCCCAAGGCTTGAGCCCCTTAGAAGAAATCACGAAAGAAAGTCACGTTGTTGCTATGGGCAGGGGAACCGCAACGCTGTCGCGATAGGCCGCTGTGGGAACTTGCTCACCTCAATGTGCAGGCGCTCCAGTAGGGGAATAGCAGCGGGCATAGAAAAAGCTTGGGCCGAAGTAAGCCGAGGGCAAATAGCGGATCCCCCACAAGCGCTAGGTAGTGATACGCTGTTTATCAGGTTAGATCCGGAGCGGAGCCATCGCAATGCTGAAATGCACCACTCGCCACGTCCACATTTTTGCCGGTGAAGTTACTGCAGACAACAACTTCGTGCCCCGCGACGACCTGTTTACCCTCGATGTGGATCCGGACAACGAGCTGGTCTGGACTGATGCTGCCCTGCAAAAGGTCTATGCCCGTTTCGAAGAGTTGGTGGAAGAATACCGGGGGCGAGACTTGACCGAGTACAATATCCGCCGCATTGGGTCTGACCTGGAACATTTCATCCGCTCCCTGCTCAAGCAAGGGGAGATCGCCTATAACCTGCAGGGGCGTGCCCCCAACTTCAGCATGGGCTTTCCCCAGATCCCTGCTGAAGAAATTGTCGGCCAATACATCCCCAAGGGCTAGCTCTTTGCCGGTTCTGGACAGAGTTTTTGATTGTTCTGCATCTAAGGCTTTTACCCATCTGATTGTCGGAGCGTTTCCCCATGTCTGGAGAACCCACCCCCGAGGCCGCTGCTGCCGAGAAACCCGCTGAAGCTGCCAAGCCTGCTGCTGAGGATTCCCCCAAAGCCGCTGCGAAAAAAGTTGCTAAGGAAGAAAAGCCCTTCGAGCAACAGATCACGGAAGAGGTGATCCCGGCAGCCATTGCGGCTTTTCAAAAGCGCGGAGTCAGCGATCTGGAGCTGCGCCTGGAAGGCAAGACGCTGGTCGGCGCGTTTGCAGGAGGCAAGAAGCAATTTAGCGTGCTGTTTGCTGAGGGATCCTTGAATGGCCGCAAGTTCTTCCGCTGTACCACCGAAGGATCCCCGGCCAGCACCATCGAGTCTTTTATGATCGACGAGCGGCGCGTGGATGTCAACCTATTCGTGTTTTATTTGGTGCAGCGCCTTTACGCTCAGCAGTGGTATTGAGTTCGCGTGACCTTGAAGGATCCCTGGCTACCCCTAGCCGGAGAGAGTAAGCCTGCTCGCAAGAGACGAGGGGAGGTGCAGCCGGCTGCAGTTACCGTAAAGCCAGGATCCATCCGGCCATGTTCTTTGGCATGCCCACGATCCCAGAACGGGCACCTTGGCTGCCGCCTTCCCGGAAGATGAGCTGCGCACTTGGCTCGAAGAACGGTACCGCCCCAGCGGGATCAGCCGTTCATAGTCGCGTTTCAGGTTAGGGTGAGAGGCCTGGGCTACTGATCGCGCCAGCGGGACGGAGTCCTTGAAAAGCCTTCTGGCCTTGTGCATTATCGCTTCGCAACGCTGACGCGACCAACGTTTTGAGTGGGGGTGCAGGGCCCTAGTTTGAATCAAATGACCCTAATTCCGTAGAGAGCTGCTCCCGTAGATCAGGTTCCCCGGCAAACGGTGCAGCTGGGGCTCGAACCCGGTCGGCCCAGAGGTTGTTCCCCAGTGCAGGGATCCCTTGCCGCTGCGAGGGATGTTCTGTCGGGGCCAAAAACGATTATCGTTTTGTGAAGAAAGGTAAGGCTCTGCTACAGGAGATCTCGAAATGTACATCGTGCAGATTGCGTCTGAATGTGCCCCGGTCATCAAGGCGGGGGGACTGGGGGATGTGGTGTACGGCCTCAGCCGCGAGCTGGAGGTGCGGGGCCACTGTGTCGAGCTGGTTTTGCCCAAGTACGACACGATGCGCTACGACCAGATCTGGGGTTTGCACGACGCCTATCGCGATCTCTGGGTGCCCTGGTACGGGGGAGCCATTCACTGCTCGGTGTACTGCGGCTGGGTGCATGGCCGCCTTTGCTTTTTTATTGAGCCCCACTCGGGCGATAACTTCTTCAATCGCGGGTGTTATTACGGCTGCCCGGATGACAACATGCGTTTTGCTTTTTTCAGCAAGGCGGCTCTAGAGTTTCTCCTACAAAGCAACAAGCGCCCCGACATCATCCATTGCCACGACTGGCAGACAGGGTTGGTACCGGTGCTGCTGTTCGAGATTTACAAGTACCACGGCATGGGAAACCAGCGGGTGTGCTACACCATTCACAACTTCAAACACCAAGGCTTTGGCGGCCCAGAGATTCTTTGGGCTACCGGCCTCAACCGCGAACCCTATTACTTCCACTACGACCGTTTGCGCGATAACTTCAACCCCTTTTCTCTCAACTTTATGAAGGGGGGAATTGTTTTTTCCAACTTTGTCACTACGGTCTCTCCCAATCACGCGCTGGAGGTGCAATTTGGCGACTACGGCTATGGACTTGGCCATACCCTCTACTTGCACCGGCACAAGTTTCGCGGCGTTTTGAATGGCATCGATTACGACATTTGGAACCCGGAGATCGACCGCTTTATCCCCGTGCGCTACACTGCTCAAACGCTGGAAAATAAAGCTAAAAACAAAAAAGCTCTGCGGGATCGGCTGCTACTGCAGGATGTTGACAAGCCTATCGTGGCCTATATCGGGCGATTGGACGAGCAAAAGGGCGTGCATTTGGTGCATCATGCCATCTACCGCTCCCTGTTCAAAAATGCCCAATTTGTTCTGCTGGGATCCGCTACGGAGCGAGGGATCGGCGCTTGGTTTGCCCACGAGAAAAGCTACCTCAACAACAACCCCGATGTTCACATTGAGTTGGGCTTTAACGAAGAACTTTCCCACCTTATCTATGCGGGGGCAGACATCATCGTAGTGCCCAGCCACTACGAACCCTGTGGACTCACTCAGATGATTGGCTTGAAGTATGGCACAGTTCCGGTGGTGAGAGGAGTGGGTGGCCTGGTGGATACCGTCTTCGACCGCGACTACGATCCCCACAAATTGCCCGAGCAACGCAACGGCTACGTCTTTTATCACACAGATCCAGCTGCTTTGGAGTCGGCTCTGGATCGGGCCATCGACCTTTGGTACACCGCTCCTGACCAGTTCCGTCAACTGCAGATTCAAGGCATGAGCTACGACTACTCCTGGAACTATCCTGGCAAGGAGTATCTGGAGATCTACGACTTCATTCGTCACCGCTGAGCCCAACAGCGATCCCCAGCGATCCCAGCTCTTGACCCCAAGGACGAAATGCTGGACGATAGGTAGCAATCTTGGGCTTAACCTTCTCTACAGATTTGCTGCTGAGAAGGGTAAGTCTGCTCCGTTATCTTTCCCTGTCTGTAAGGATCCCCGGCTGCCATGGGTTATCTCGCCTTGGTACTCCACGCGCACCTGCCGTTTGTGCGCCACCCTGAGCAAGACTTTGTGCTGGAGGAAGAATGGCTCTACGAAGCCATCACGGAGACCTATGTGCCGCTGCTGCACATGTTCGAGGGGCTACAGCGAGATGGCATCGACTTTCGCTTCACCATGTCCCTGACGCCGCCCTTGGTGTCGATGCTGCGGGATCCCTTGCTGCAGGAGCGCTACGACCACTACCTAACCAAATTGGAAGAGCTGGCCCAGCTGGAGTACGACAAAAACGCCACCAACGGCCACATTCGCTACCTGGCGGAGCACTACATCAAGCAGTTTGCCATGGTGCGGGATCTCTGGGAGCGCTACGACCGGGATCTGGTGCGGGCCTTTCGACAGTTTCAAGACAGCGGCAACCTGGAGATCATCACCTGTGGGGCTACCCACGGCTACCTGCCCTTGATGCAGATGTACCCGCAGGCAGTCTGGGCGCAGTTGATTGTAGCTTGTGAGCACTACAACGAACACTTTGGCCAGTGGCCGCGGGGGATCTGGCTGCCGGAATGCGCCTATTACCAAGGGCTGGAGCGGATGATCGCCGATGCCGGCCTGCGCTACATGATCACCGACGCCCATGGTCTTCTCTACGCCAAGCCCCGGCCTCGTTACGGCATGTACGCCCCTATTTTTACCGAGACCGGCGTCGCCGTTTTCGGGCGGGATCACGAGTCTTCGCAGCAGGTGTGGTCGGCAGAGGTGGGCTATCCAGGGGATCCGGTTTACCGCGAGTTCTACAAAGACCTAGGGTATGAGGCCGACTACGAGTACATCAAGCCTTACATCATGCCCAACGGCCAGCGGAAAAACACCGGCATCAAGTACCACCGCATCACCGGGCGCAACCTGGACCTGGGGCAAAAGCAGCTTTACGACCCCTATTGGGCGCGGGAGAAAGCGGCAGAGCATGCGGGCAACTTTATGTTCAACCGCCAGCGGCAAATCGAATATTTGTACAGCGTCATGGGCCGCCCGCCGCTGGTGGTGGCCCCCTACGATGCGGAGTTGTTCGGCCACTGGTGGTACGAGGGCCCTTGGTTTTTGGATTTTCTCATCCGCAAGAGCTACTTCGACCAAAACACCTACCGCATGACTCACCTGGCGGAGTACCTGCGGGAGAACCCCACCCAGCAGGTGTGCAAACCTGCCCAGTCCAGTTGGGGGGCGCGCGGCTTCCACGAGTACTGGCTCAACCCCACCAACGCCTGGATCTACCCCCACCTGCACAAAGCCACCGAGCGGATGATCGAGCTGAGCCGTCGCGAGCCTGCCGATGACCTAGAATGGCGGGCCTTGAACCAGGCGGCGCGAGAATTGCTACTGGCTCAATCTTCCGACTGGGCTTTCATCATGCGCACGGGGACGATGGTTCCCTACGCGGTGCGCCGCACCAAGTCTCATCTGCTGCGCTTCAATCACCTCTACGAAAAGATCAAAGAAGGCCAGTTTCGGCGAGAAAAAGCCACCCCTGAAGAGGAGCAGTGGCTGGCCAAGGTGGAATACATGGACAACATCTTCCCCAATCTCAACTACCGGGTTTACCGACCCCTCTAAGCCGGTTGGGCAGGTCTGGAGGGTGCCTGCTTCCGACCGCCAGAGACACCAGAGGCAGAAGTTTCCGGCTACCCTCCTTGAGGGGATCGAACTACCCCAGGGCAGGAGGGATCCTCCGTTCGTTGCGCTGATCCCAACCTTCCTCTCCTTTTGGGAAAGGGGCAGGAGTCGCTCGTGTTGGCCTCGCAGAGCGCTCAGGGAGCGTTTTAATCTGGCTTGTTCAGTAGCCCCGATATCCCCGAAGACTCCCTGCTGCTGGGGCCCGCGTTCCCCAGCCGAAGGGTCAGGCCGTCGGTTCTAGAGCTTGGTGCCGCACTCGGCGCAAAACTTGTGCAGGGTGGGGTTTTTGGTGCCGCAATTGGGGCAGTAGATCAGCTCGGCGGCTTGTTCCAGTTGCCGCTTCTCCGGCAGCCCGATCATCTGATAGTTAGCTTTGCCGGCAGGCACCATCGGGTAGCAGTTTTCATCCCGCTTGACCACAAAGTCGGCCACTACCGGCCCCTCGTGCCTGAGGATCTCTTGGATGGCATCTTCCAGTTGATCGGGGTGATCGACGCGGATCCCTTTTACCCCAAAAGCCTCGGCTAGCTTGACAAAATCCGGCATTCCGGGAGACATGTCCGAGTGGGAGTAGCGCTCGCCGTGGAAGGCCTGCTGCCACTGCCGCACCATGCCCTGCCAGCCGTTGTTGATGATGGCCACTTTGGTGGCAATGCCGTACTGAGCCACTGTGCCCAGCTCTTGCATGTTCATCTGGAAGCTGGCATCGCCACTGATGCAGATGACTTCTTCGTGAGGCAGGGCTACCTTGACTCCCATCGCCGCGGGGAACCCGTAGCCCATGGTGCCCAGCCCAGAACTGGAGATCCATTGGCGCGGCCCGTTGCGCAGAAACTGCGCCGCCCACATCTGATGCTGGCCAACATCGGTGGTGTAGTAGGCGTGGGGAGCATGACGACGAAAGGCATCGATCACCTGTTGGGGGGCAATCACGCCTTCGTAGCTGGGCACCTGCAGGGGATAGTCCCGCTTCCAGCGCTCGATCCGATCCAGCCAGGCCTGAGTTAGGCCTGGAGTAGAAGGCATTTTGCTCAGTTGAGCCAGCATCTCCACCAGAACAGTGCGCACATCCCCTACAATCGGCACATCGGGCGCACGGTTTTTGCCCACCTCGGCTGGGTCGATGTCGATGTGAATGACTTTGGCGTGCTTGGCAAATTCATCTAGCTTGCCGGTTACGCGATCGTCAAAGCGGGCCCCCACCGCAATGAGCAGGTCGCACTCGGTGACGGCGAAGTTGGCATAGGCCGTGCCGTGCATGCCCAGCATCCCCACCGACAGGGGATCGTTCTCATCGAAAGCCCCTTTGCCCATGAGGGTGGTGGTTACCGGGATCCGATAGGTGTGGGCCAGCTCGGCAATTTCGGCGTGGGCACCGGAGATGATCGCTCCACCTCCCACATACAGCAAGGGCCGCTTGGCCTGCAGGATCAGCTTGGCCGCTGTGTGGATTTGCCGTGGGTTGCCACGCACGGTGGGCTTGTAGCCGGGGATGTTGATCTCGCTGACGGGTTGATAGTCAAACTCTTCCAGGCCCACATCTTTGGGGATGTCGATCAGCACCGGCCCGGGCCGCCCTGTCCCGGCAATGTGAAAAGCCTCCGCCACGATCCGAGACATTTGGCGCGGATCCCGTACCACGTAGGAGTGCTTCACAATGGGCAGGGTGATGCCAAAGATGTCCGTCTCCTGGAAGCCGTCGGTGCCAATCAGATGGCGAGGTACCTGCCCAGTGATGACCACCATGGGTACAGAGTCCATCATGGCGTTGGCGATGCCCGTCACCAGGTTGGTCGCCCCTGGGCCAGAGGTAGCAAAACACACCCCCACCTTGCCAGTGGCGCGAGCATATCCGTCGGCGGCGTGGGCAGCCGCTTGTTCGTGGCGTACCAGGTAATGTTTGAGCAGCCCCTGAGACTCGGCTTTGTACAGCTCGTCGTAGATGGGGAGGATGGCTCCCCCCGGATAGCCAAAGATGTGTTGCACCCCATGCCGGTGCAGGCTGTCCACCAACGCATATCCACCAGTCGCCACGGTGTCTCCTCCCCACTGAGATGACCGAACGTCAAACGCCCGCTCTCAGGAGCGCCAGCGCAGACAGGGTACTGGCCAGAAGTTGGCCAACTTTGTATTCAATTCTACAGTCTAGCAGTGGTTTGCTTTGGAATCGCTTAGACTTTCACGGTCGGCTAAAGTAACACTGGGGATCCCTGGGGATCCTCGCCGGAGTGTTGAGAGTGCCCTATCCATGACTGGAGAGCCAACCCCCATTGACCCCGGGCCGGAGCGGTCTCAGGGCAGCTTGCTGCTAGCTGTGCCCATCCTCGGATCCCCGCACAGTGCTGTGGGATCCCGACAGTGGCTGGTATGGGGAGCGCTGGGGATCTTTCTGGTGGGTCTGGGGTTGCGCCTGTGGCGGCTGGACGAGTTCCCGGCACCTGTGTTCGATGAGGTGTACTTCCCGGAGTTTGCCCAGAACTACCTGGATGGCAAGCC
The DNA here is from genome assembly GCF_054059455.1 of Thermostichus sp. MS-CIW-23. Lineage (NCBI taxonomy): Bacteria > Bacillati > Cyanobacteriota > Cyanophyceae > Thermostichales > Thermostichaceae > Thermostichus > Thermostichus sp. MS-CIW-23. The sequence goes on from NZ_JBSSCC010000059.1 coordinate 8,695, forward strand.
TTTTTACGATGTGCATCCCCCCTTGGGCAAGTACTTCATTGCCCTTAGCATTCAGGTGTTTGGCCGCAACGAGTGGGGATTCCGCTTCGCCACTGCTTTTTGCGGATCCCTGATCCCTCTGTTGCTGACCGGTTTAGCCTACCGCCTCACCTACCACGTGGGCTTTGCTCTGTTGAGCGGGGTTTTGCTGCTGACCGATGGGGTGTTTCTGGTGGAATCCCGCTTTGGCCTGATCAACGTGTATCTGGTAGCCTTTGGGCTGGCAGCGACCATTCTGTTGCTGAGAGGTCTAGAAGACCAAGGTTGGCGACGGGCTGCTCACTTTGCTTGCTCCGGGATCCTGTTGGGGGCGGCAGCTTCGGTGAAGTGGAATGGCCTCTGGTTTGCCTTCATGTTTGCTCTGTTGGGGATCCTCGTCTGGGGGGTGGTCTGGCTGCGCCCGCAGTGGATCCCACGGTTGGGCATTTTGAGCCAGATTCGTCATCTGCGCTGGTGGCACTATGTGTTTTGCTTCATCCTCGCTCCGCTGGCCTTTTATGCCATTCAGTGGATCCCGCACCTGCAGCTGAATCCCCAACAGGGACTAACTCTGGATTGGAGCTGGACGGGCATCCAGAATTATTTCCGATCCCTGGTGCTCATCAACCAATCCATCTACGGCGGCCACATGGCAGCCCACCTGGTGGTGAACGAAGAGACCCCTGTTCACCCCTACTGCTCCACCAGCTTGCGATCCCTGGTGGCTTGGTTCCCGGCTTTGCGTCCTTGGCTGACTACGCCCTTGGCCTCGGCAGGAGCTTGGTCCTGGCCAATTCTGGGCCGCCCCGTGGCCTACTACTTCGGCAGTCAGGGCAACCTCTGGCAAGCTGTTCATGGCGTGGGCAATCCTTGGCTGTGGTGGCTGGGGACGGGATCCATCTTGGTGCTCGTCTGGCGGGGGATCCGCCGCTTTCACGGTCTCGAAGCCTTCATTTTGATTGGCTATGCGGCCAATTACCTGCCTTGGTTTAGGGTCAGCCGCTGCGTTTTTATCTACCACTACATGAGCGCTCTGGCGTTTAGCACCCTAGCCCTGGCTTGGTTGGTGCTGCTGGGCTGGCAGAGCTATCGCCGCTTTTGGCGCGGGGCGAGCATCACGGCGGTGGCCTTGGTTTTGGCGTCCTTTGTCTTCTTTTTCCCCGTTTGGCTTGGCCTGCCCCTCAGTCCAAGCGGATTCTACGCCCGCATGTGGTTTCGCTCTAGCCCGGTGCCGCTGTTCTGTTTCAGCCCCCAATCCTGCCAACAGCCCCCGCTGCACCTGCCGCCCATCCCCGGCTTGAACTGGATCTAAGGGAGGCATGGTAAGCTTTGTGAAGTTTGTTTCGTGAAATGCGGCGCTCCGTTACCGAAAGATGGAGCGAGGTTCGCGAAACCCTTGTGGTGGAGGTAGTGGAAACGTCATGGCCCGATCTTGCCCGAGTTCTGCCAACTCTCCCCGCCGTCCACTGGCTTATTCAGAGCAAGCTGTCCCGGTTGGGGTGATCGGGGTAGGCAACATGGGCCAGCACCACACCCGCGTGTTTAGCCTGATGAAGGATGTGCGGGTCGTGGGGGTAGCGGATATCAACGTGGAACGGGGATTGGATGTGGCCAGCCGCCACCGCGTTCATTTTTATGAGGACTACCGCGATCTGCTGCCCCATGTAGCTGCCGTGGCCATTGCCGTGCCGACGGTTCTGCACCACGAGGTGGGTATGGCCTGCCTGGAGGCCGGGGTACATGTGCTGATCGAAAAGCCCATCGCTGCCAGCATCAGCGAAGCAGAATCGCTGGTGAACCGAGCTGCCGATTGCAATTGTATTTTGCAGGTGGGGCACATCGAGCGCTTCAGCCCTGTTTTCCAAAAGCTGGGCCAAGTCTTGCAAAGTGAAGAACCTCTGGCTTTCGAGGCTCACCGTCTCAGCCCCTATTCCGACCGCGCCAGCGATGTGTCGGTGGTATTCGACTTGATGATCCACGACATCGATCTGTTGCTGGAGCTGATCCCATCTCCCGTGACCCAGATTACCGCCAGCGGCAACCGCATCTCCAAGCTGGGCTACCTGGACTACGTCACGGCTACTCTCACTTTTGCCAACGGTGCCATCGCCACCCTCACTGCCAGCAAGGTCACCCACCGCAAGGTGCGCAAAATTGCCGTCCACTGCAAGAATGCCTTGGTAGAAGCAGATTTTCTACACAATGAGATCTCGGTGTACCGCCAGGGATCCGTCGGCAGCACCAGCGACTACGGCCAAATGCCCTACCAGCGGGATTGTTTGATTGAGAAAGTCCACACCGACAATATCGACAAGCTGCATGCCGAACTGGAGCACTTCATCAATTGCGTGCGGGGGGGCAACCAACCTTCTGTGGGTGGGGAACAGGCCCTGAAAGCATTGAGGCTGGCCTCGGAGGTAGAGCGGATTGCTTTGGATGGATGTGCCTGGAGCGAAGCCAAGCCCCGCCGTAGTCTCCTATCCTAGTCTTTAACGCAAGCCCCAGATGGGGGCAGAGCCCTGTTGTTGGCCCATAGCCATTCCAGCATCAGCTAGAAATCGCAGGAGCCCCGCACTGTACCCGTAGGGTCAGTGTCGGGAGGAATGCGGAAGTTACGATAGAACCATGACCCAAGTCCTGAC
>NZ_JBSSCC010000060.1:0-10785 GCF_054059455.1 Thermostichus sp. MS-CIW-23
TTGGATAACAGTAGTCATGAGGACAAACTTCCCTAAGGAAGCGCGAAGATTGACAACCTAAACTTAAAACATCCGTTAAGTTTCGTCAACTACCTGCCTCAAAAATGAGGAGGGGATCCCTTTCTCTATCGGCTGCCCCTCGGCAGAAAGAGGGCTTCTAAGGCCTGGCCGAGAGTCGGTTCCATCACCACCCGGTCTTCGTAGGCAGCGATCACCCGGGTGAGCTGAGGCAAGCGGCCCTGTTCTGCTTCGATGTAAAGGGGCTGAACATAGAGCAAAGAAGTCTCGATGGGGATGACCAGCAGCGTGCCCAGGTTCACCCGCGACCCATGCTGGTTCCAGAGGGAAATTTGCTCGGAGATTAAGGGATCCTGATTGACCCGTGCTTCCACCTGTTCCGGGCCATAGATGAGCCGTTGCTTGGAAAACTCGTACACCAGGAGCTTGCCGTAGTTTTCCCCGTCGCAGCGGGCCGCTATCCAAGCCACCATGTTCTGCTTGTTAACAGGGGCATAGGGGGAGAGGAGGACGAACTCAGGAGTGTGGTTTGCAACCCCTTGGGGATCCCTCGGCAAGGTGAGAATGAGATACTGCGGCTGCATGAGAATGCGCCGTCGATTGCGGAACTGGCCGGGGATCTGCCATTGATCCTCGCGGTTGTAGAAGAGGCGGGGATCCGTCATGTGGTAGGTGGCAAACTGCTGCGCTTGCAGGCGGAAGAGGTCTTGGGGATAGCGGATGTGTTGCCGCAGCGGCTCCGGCATTGCCTCCAGAGGCTTGAAGAGGGTGGGGTAGATGCGGGCGTAGGCTTGGATGAGGGGATCCTGAGGGTCGGCGATGTACCAGTCGATGCTACCGTTGTAGGCGTCCATCACCGCCTTGACCGAGTTGCGGATGTAGTTGAAGGGAAAGCCGGGCAGGTGCTCCGAGTAGGGGTAGCGGCTGCTGGTGGTATAGGCATCGAAAAACCAGTAGAGCTTGCCGCCTTGAATGACCAGGTAGGGATCCCGGTCGTAGAGCAAAAAGGGCATCACCCGACGGATGCGCTCGCGGATTTGGCGGCGATAGAGAAAGCGGGTGGCAGAAGATAGCTCGCGGCTGAGAAGGATGCGCAGATCGCCAAAATGCCAGGCGTAGAGAAACCGCTGCCAGAGGTGGGGAATGGGCACGCCACCGCTGCCCTGATAGCTGCTGTACACATAGCGCTCTGCTGCAGGGTAGTCCAATTCCCGCGCCTCAGCGCCCACGAAAACATCGGTGGTGGTCAGCTCGCCATAGTAGAGGGCCGGCTGCTCCACCCGCAAGACGGAGGCCACCTCAGGGTAGCGGGGAGAAACCCGCGGCGGAATATCCGATAGGAAAAAATCCGGCAGGCCTTCAGGGGTCACCACATTCACCGGGCTGAGGGTGAGGCCATAGCCGTGGGTGTAGAAAAACCGCCGGTTAACCCAGGTTTGGGCGGCGGGGGGCACCTGGGCAAAGTCCAGCTCGCGGGCGGCATGCATAACTTGGCGCAATTCTCCCCCAATGCGGTAGCGATCCACATTCACATAGGGAAATTGGTAGTAGGGGCGGATTTCTTGCAGTTGGCGGTAGGTGGCCAATAGGGGATCCGCATCCCAGAGGCGCACGTTGCTCAGGGTGGATTGATTCTGCTGCAGGATCTCCCAGGTGAGGGATCCCCCTTCCGGGAAGGGTTGGACTTCGACATCGGCCAGGCCAAAGCCAGCACGGGTAAAACGGATGTTGTCCTCGATGTAGGGGCGCTCCAGCTCCAGCTCGTTGGGGGTGACCAAGAAGGTCTGCACCAGTTGGGGATAAAGTTGGGTGGTTAGCAGCCCAAACCCCAGGTAGGCCCCCCAGAGGATGGCCGGCGCCAGGAGAGAGCTGGCCCAGGAAGGGCACCAGGACTTGAGGAAAGGAAGGTTGAGGCGGATCCCCTGGCGGGCCAAAGCCCAGAATCCCACCGCCGTCAGGCCTGCCACCCCGCTCATCAAGGTCGTGGCCGGCAGAGTTGCATGCACATCGGCAAAACCGGCCCCAAACACAACGCCGCGGGTGGAATAGAGCAGCTCGTAGCGATCCAGCCAATGGCCCCAAGCCCGAATGAGAAACAGGGATCCCCCCAGGATCAGCAAGTGCCGCTGGGCATAGAGAGAGAGGGCCAAGGTCAGCCGTTGCTCGGAAAGCCCCAGCTCTACCAAGTAGATGAGGACAACGGCAATCAAGGTGAGCAGCACCAGGTTGAAGCACCACTGCTGCAGCGTCTCCCAGAAAGGCAGGCTGAAGAGAAAAAAACTGAGATCGCGGTTGAAAATGGGATCCGACTCCCCGACGGGCCCCTGGTTCAGCCAGAGCAACAGCGTGAACCAGTGATTGGAAAGAGACCAAGCAAAGAAAACACTCAAACCTGTGGCAATCGCCCAGGCCCCGGTCAAGGTTGCCCCCCGCCAGCAGGAGCAGATGTTGGATCCCGTCACCGCCAGGGCAAAGAGGAAAGCGCCCAGGCCCAGCCCCCAGCGGGCAATCACCCGCGTCCACAGCACCGGCAGGGCATTCAGCTCGGCAAACCAAGCCAGATCTACATAGAAAGAGGCCAAAGCCGTGATGGCCAGGATCCCCAGCCCCACCCCCAGCAGCAGAAACAATCCTCGCCGCAACCTCTGCATCGCCTCAGGATCCTCGGCTCAAAGCTGTTCTCGGTCGCGTCAGCGGTGCAGTTTCCCTTCGCCCGAGCGATGCGGAACAACACAGGGTGCCGTAGGCATAGCCCTGTTCTAGCTGTTGCACCGCCTGCACCAAGCCTGCCGGCCCGCCGTCCACCCGCACCACCGGGATCCCCACCTGGGCCTGCACCTCTTGCCAGGTCAGATCGTCCAAAAAGCGCTCCCCATCCTTGAGGGCGATCTGGGGTAGCAATAGCCCATCATAGTCCGCCAAGTTTTCCACAGACTTCAGGGCATCCAAGATATCCTGCCCCGTCAGCAGCCCGGTTACCGTCAGGGTTTGTCCCCAAAATTGGCTGGCAATAGGCAAAAGATCCAACTGCAGCCCGCGGATGCGGTTCATCTGCTCCACCACAGGCTGGAAGGCTTGCTCTACGGCATTGCCCACCACCCACAGAACCTTGAGGGGAGAAGGGAGCTCAGGCGGCAGTTTGAGCTGCTCGAACTGGCTGAGGAAAAGCCGCAGGGAGCCTACCCCGTTCCCCAGCTGCGGGTAATCTTCATAGTGCTCTGCCGGTGGCAGTTCCCGCCCGGCCAGCAGATACCACTCATCGGCCAGCCAGGCAAAGGTGGATCCCAATGTTTGCCGAAACCCGACCTGCAAAGTTTCCACCTGCTGGATCACTTCTCGGGCCTTGGCCGCATCGACAGGAACCAGCTCATCACCAGGGGGGCGAAAGCGCGTCAACCCCACCGGCACCACTGCTGCCGAGAGGACGGTGGGGATCCCGTCTACGGGCCGGCGAAAGGCGGCCAAATCGAGGAGTGTGCGGGTGAGGTGATCCCCATCGTTCCAGCCTGGGCAGACCACCACCTGTGCGTGCAGTTGCAAGCGATGCTGGCGAAACCAGGCCAACTGCTCCAAAATCAGGCCAGCCCGCGGGTTTTTGAGCAAGCGGCTGCGCAGCTCCGGGTCGGTAGCATGCACTGACACGTAGAGGGGAGAAAGGCGCAGGCGAGCGATGCGCTCCCATTCGGCAGCAGGCAAGTTGGTGAGGGTGAGGTAGCTGCCGTAGAGAAAGCTGAGGCGGTAGTCGTCGTCCTTGAGGTGCAGCGTTGCCCGCATTTCCGGAGGTTGTTGGTCGATGAAGCAAAAGGGGCAAGCGTTGGCGCACTGGATCAGGCCATCGAACAGGGCTGTCTCAAACTCTAGCCCCAGATCCTCGTCGATTCCCTTCTCCAGCTCAACTGTGCGCGGGATCCCTTGGCTATTCAAGATCTCCAGGCTTACACACTCCTCAGCGATCAGGAAGCGGTAGTCGATGAGATCGCGGGGGCGTTCGCCGTTGATGCTGACCAGGGCCTCTCCAGGTCGAATGCCTGCTTCTGCTGCCAGGGATCCCGGCAAAACAGCACTGATGCGGGCAGGCTTGAGGCTAGTACGAGACATAAGATTGACTCATAATCAGATGTGCTATTCGCGTTGGCAGGGCGGAGTCCTGGATCGGGACAGCGTTGTGTAGCAAGAACGAGGCTCGGTTGCGTTGCCAGAAGAGCTCACTGCAAACAGCGAAGAATGGCTGCCTCCAGCTCGGTTTGGCTGAGATCCGTTACCACAAACACCTCTTGCACGCTGCTTCCCTTGCGGGCCACCAGCTTGTACCCGCCCCGGATCGGCACCGAAACCCGCAACTGCAACTGGGGGATCCGCCCACGGCTGCAGGACAGAGCGCCCGGCGTCACGGTTTTAATGCCCGCCTGCCGGGTCAGGCGTTCCAAAACAGGGATCAACCCTGAGATATGGGTAGAGTGGTTCCAAACCAGACGACCAGAGGGCTCAGACATAGCGGCTAGAGTGAGGAGAGGATGGGATCCCTATCCTATTCCTCCACAAATACCTGCTGCTCGTTGTGGAAAACTGGATGTCCAAAATGCCTGAAGATTCCCCGCCTGCAGTCGTGGCTCTGATCTTGGCCGGGGGCAACAGCCGCCGCATGGGATCCGACAAAGCCCTGGTGCTTTGGGATGGGATCCCCCTGCTGCGACGGGTGGCTCAGGTGGCAGCAGCCTGCGCCGACGCGGTTTACATCCTCACCCCCTGGCCGGAGCGCTATGCGCCGGTGGTGGATCCCGGTTGGCACCTCTGGCGGGAAAACGTTCACAGCCGCGACAGCGTTGCAGAGCAACACCGAGGCCCGCTGCTGGCCTTTCAAGAGGGGATCCGGCGGCTACAAACCTTGGCTGCTCCCCCGGAGTGGATCCTGCTGCTGGCCTGCGATCTGCCCTGCTTGCAGGAGCAGGTTCTTGGGGATTGGCGACAGCGCCTTGCCACCCTGCCCCCTCAGACGGTGGCCGCCCTGCCCAAAAGTCAGCGGGGTTGGGAGCCCCTGTGTGGCTTCTATCGCCTGGCGCAGCTAGGTTCTCTGGAGAGTTTCTTGCAGGCAGGAGGAAGATCCTTTCAGGTCTGGCTATCCCAGGTGCCAACAGCCATCCTGCCCCTGGCCGTTCCCGACAGCGGGACGGAGTCCCTTGAGAGGATGCTCACCAATTGCAACACCCCTGCAGATCTGCAGCTGGGGGGAAACCTGGGTAGGGGGTGATCCCTGGGATCGGCAAAGGGAGGGATCCCCTCATGTCACAATGGGTAAAGATTTGCTCGGTTTCTTATCTCGGCGCCGTGCTTACTTCCCTTTACTACCGCGAGATCCCTTGCCCCGATAGTGCTCAAGTGCTGCGCTGGCTACAGGAGTGTATCCCCCTGCCCCAAGGCAGCCAGAAGGTTCTTACCCCCACGGGCCTGCGCCTACAGGGATCCGGCGCTGAGCTGGCCCTTTTCTTGTGGTCGGGGCTGAACACTACCTATCTCAAGGTGTTCCAGTGGTCGGAACAGCCCTTCCCCCGCCAAGCTCGCTGGCTGGGAGAGCTGGAACAGGCCATCCAAAGCCAATTTCCCCACCGCTACCCGCAGTTGCCCCAGATCGACCTGAACCGGGGATCCATCTTCGATCAGCTTGAGCCTTTCTACCCGCAAACGGTGAAGTATTTTCGGCGGATCCCCAATGGAGAATTTGACCTGCAGCGGGTGTACTGGTGGGAAAAGCGCTGGCGGGAAGAAGTGCAACATTGCCACGCAGCCCACCGCCCTGCTCAGCCGGTCTTGTTTCGCCAGCCTGGCCCTGAGCCGGCCCCAGTGGAGTGGGATCTGGCCATCGTGGGAGGAGCGCTGGGAGCCATCTATGGAGCGGCCATGGCTCGCTTGGGCTACCGCGTGGCCTTGGTGGAGCGACTCCCTTTTGGCCGCATGAACCGCGAGTGGAACATCTCCCGGCGGGAGCTGCAAACCCTGGTGGATTTGGGCCTTTTGAGCGCCGAGCAGATGGAGAGCTTGATCCTGCGGGAATACACGGATGGGTTCAACAAGTTTTTTGACGGCAATAGCCCGGTTCGCGCTCCCGTTTTGCACACGCCGACGGTACTCAATCTGGCCATTGACGCGGAAAAGCTATTGCAGCTCTGTGGCCAGATCCTCACTTCCTGTGGGGGAGCCATCTACGAGCGCACCGAGTTCCAGCGGGCCTACATTGGCGAACAAGGCGTCACGCTGGTTTTGAAGGATTTGCCCACCGGCGAGGAGTTTCGGCTGGGATCCCGCCTTGTGGTGGATGCTATGGGAACAGTCTCTCCCATTGCCCAGCAGCTTTACCGCCATCGGGCTTTTGATAGCGTCTGCCCCACGGTGGGGGCTACCATTGCGGGGGGGTTTGAGCCAGGGGTATGGGATCCCCAGTTTGGGGACATTCTGGCCAGCCACGGGGACATCAGCCGCGGTCGGCAACTCATTTGGGAGCTGTTCCCCGGCCCAGGCGAAGATCTTACCTTTTATCTGTTCCACTACCACCAGGTGCATCCGGAAAACCCCGGATCCCTGCTGGAACTGTACGAAGATTTTTTCACTATTCTGCCGGAATACCGCCGCTGCGACCCGGAGCGCCTGCAGTGGAAAAAAGCGACCTTCGGCTATATTCCCGGACGATTTGGCCAGCACCGGCACCCTGTTCGCGGCAGCGGGACGGAGTTTGACCGGGTGCTGCTTATTGGGGATGCGGCAGCCATGCAATCGCCCCTCAGCTTTACCGGGTTTGGATCCCTGGTGCGCAACTGCCCCCGCCTGTGCGATCTGCTGGATACGGCGCTGCGCCACGACCTGCTCAGGGCGGCGGACTTAGCCCAGATCCGGGCCTACCAGGGCAACTCGGCCGTCACCTGGCTCTTCTCGCGGGGGATGATGGTGCCCACCGGCAAGGTGCTGCCCCCCGAGCGCATCAATGCCACTCTCAACAGCTTTTTCGGCATTCTCGCCACCGAGCCGCCGGAGGTGGTGGACGATTTCATCAAAGACCGGGCCGGCTGGCTGGCCTTTAACCGCATGGCCATCAAAGCTGCCCTGCAAAACCCACGGCTGCTGCTGTGGATCTGGGAGGCCGTAGGGGCCAAAGGCTTTGCCCAGTGGCTACCCACCTACCTCAGCTATACCGGCCTGGCCTTGACCTCTGCTTTGTTCAGGGGCTGGCTTCCAAATCTGCTGCGTCGCCTGCAGCCCTGGCTAGAAGCGCGTTACCCCCGCCTGTGGCTGCGCTGCCTGCAGTGGAGCTACACCCTCACGTATGGGGTAGGGCAGCCGCGCATTCAGTTTCAACTCCCCCCCAATCAAGAAAAGGCCCAAGACGCAATACCGACTTGGGTAGAGGAGAGGGCTTGAGCTGGTGGCGCGGTCGGAGAATGCGGCCACGCCAGTTTTTTGATGCCTGTGCTCTTGCTTGCCTCAAGTCACAATCTTCAATGTCTGCTTCAATGTCTGCAGAAAAGGCAGGCGACAATACAGCCTGTTCACAAACTGGGGGATACAAAAATCGTGTTTCCGAGGCTTGACCCCAACGAGGTTTAAAACAAGCAGGTTTATAGTCATTTTAAACAGAACTGAAAGATTTCTGTTGTATTGCTTCCTAACTCCCCTCTCCCTTTGGGAGAGGGGTTGGGGGTGAGGGATGACTCCCTCTGGGAAAGGGGCTGGGGGTGGTCGCGGCAGCGGCGCGGAACGCTTGGGGAGTGTCTCAATTAGCCTAGAATGACCATACAACCGTATCCCGTGGTCCCTTAGTGGGCTGTAGTTGTGTAGCTAAAGCCAATTAGCAAAAGATCCCATTGGATGCTAGCAGTCCTCACTTGTGTTTGCTAGCAGCTTTACCTCTTATCTGCACAGATTTCTGCACAGATTATTTACACAGAGCTGAACGAGGGAGTGCCCATCAGGCAAAGCCTTCCTCTGTGGCGCAAAAGTATTTCGCCACGCAGGGATCTGCCTGTCCTTTGCCTTGGCATTTTGCCCAAGTTGAGTATAATCAATACCTAACATCCAGGATCAGATCGAGGATAGTTGGGAAGGGATCCCAACCTTGATTTGGTTTTGAGACTGCTAGCCCCCTTTTTAGGATCTTTCGCAAAAAACTCTGTAGGACTGAGCCCAGTCGCGTCAGCGTTGCGGAGCAACATGGTTTACACCTTCGAGATCATCGGCATCGCCCCTGCTCTACAGTTCTTTCATCAGCAACAGAAGCTGGCCCAGCGGCCCTGTGGGGTGGAATACCTGGGTACCAGCTCCTGCACCCTCGATGCGTTACTGGGATCCGTGGAGGAAGTGCCGGCCCGGCGCGGCTGGGACTTGGATCAGTTGGTCGACGCTGTTATCCGCTTTTGGTGCAGCAACCCCGATTTGGTGAGTTTGTGGCGCTCTCGTTTTCGCGATGCCGGGCGAGATGCGCTGTTGGTCTCGCGAGTGGGGCATATTCAATCACTGCGGCAGGAATTTGAATGGCTGCTGAAGCAGTAGGTGCCGAGCGCCACTCTCGCCACCTGGGTGGGAGAATGTGCGGTTAGCAGGTAGGCTAAGGGCAGAACTAATTTGTGAGCACCCATGAGCGACACAGTTTTCGGCAAGATTATTCGCAGGGAGATCCCTGCACAAATCGTTTACGAAGACGATAGAGCCCTGGCCTTCAAAGATATTGCCCCCCAAGCCCCTGTCCACATTTTGGTGGTGCCCAAAGAGCCCATCCCCGGCATTTCCCAGGCCAAGCCCGAACATGAGGCATTGCTGGGACATCTCCTGCTGACCGCTCAACGGGTGGCTGCCGAGGCAGGTTTAAATAAAGGCTACCGATTGGTGATCAACGAAGGAGAGGACGGCGGGCAAACCGTCTTTCATCTCCACATTCACGTTCTGGGCGGTCGGGGGATGGGCTGGCCCCCAGGTTGAGCGATGGTTTTTCCCACCCATTGGAGCCTCTGCAGGTACAATCCTGTCATTACTGAGGATAAACGGCGGGCGGGGTCTGGGATCGATGGAGTGGCACGTAACCGATGCAGAGAGTTTGATGATCATCGACCAGGAGGTGGGCAAGCACGAGCTTTCTCCTGCTGAGTATGAGGTGGTTCGTCGGGTTATTTATGCTACTGCTGACTTCGAGTACTTGAACCTCATCCGTTTTGGTAACGAAGCCTTACAGGCTGGGGCGGCGGCCTTGGCAGCGCGTACCACCATTGTGGTCGATGAGCCGATGGTACAGGTGGGCATTGCCTGGGCTGTTCAGAACACCTTTTCCAACCCCATCTACTGCGGCAGCGAAGCGATTACCCGTCCCCAAAGGGACAAGACCCGCTCCGCTTGGGGCTTGGAAACCCTGGCCCAACGCTACCCTGAGGCGATCTTTGTGATTGGCCAATCCCAGACTGCCCTCTCCACCTTGGTGCAGCTGATTAGAAAGAAGGAGGTGGCCCCTGCTCTGGTCATCGCCACGCCGGCTGGGTTTGTGAACGTGGTGCAAGCCAAGCAGGAGCTAGCCGATTCCATGGTGCCCCACATCCGCACTGAGGGACGCAAAGGAGGCCCGGCAGTGGCTGCAGCGGTGTTGGATGGCCTGCTGGACTTGGCTTGGCACGCCTATGTACGGGTCAGCAGTGCAGATCATCCTGGCAAATCCGCGGTTTCATGACATGCTCCTTGCCCTTGGGCACCGTTCGCGGAAACAAGCCAAAACTTTGGCACTCAAAGCACATTTTTTCAGCAGTTGACTGCCCTGCCGCTGAAATCTCGCTTGGGACACCGCGCTTTATGGTCGTTTCAGTTTAGGGTGAGACGCCTGGACTACCGATCGCGCCAGCGGGACGGAGTCCTTGAAAAGCCTTCTGGCCTCGTGCATTCAATCATTCACTGTTTGAGGTGTGGGTGCAATGTCCTAGTTTGAATCGAAGTTTGAATTGAAATGACCATACACCCCTATAGTCAGTTGCTCTAGCGGTGCGGATGAGCTGGGGGCCTCGCAGCACTTTTGGGTCAAGAGTGGGTCTGCTGATCCAGATCACCCAGCCAAGGGGATCCCGGTCACTCGGCCTGCAAATTGGCATGGGCAAGATGGGAGCTGCGCTCTCAGTCCTGCCTCTTCAGAAAATGGCCTGAGAAGCGGCTGGGTTGAGCTTATGGAGGGATCTTCCCGTGCGGCGTGCCATCTTCTTTTGCTGGAGCGGTTGCCTTCTGGCCTTGCTTTTTGCGCCGGGGGCTTGGGCACAAGCTGAGCCATGTCCGGCGGTTGCCCTTCTGCCCTCTTCACTGCAGTTGTCAGAGGTGTCAGCACCTGCCTCTGCCCTCTCGACAACCCAGATGGACAAGGCAGGGATCCAAGTCAGCCCCTACCAGCGCTGGCGACAGAGGTATGCCCCCTCAGATCCCCTCTCTTCGGGTTTGGGCAGCGTCCCTTATCGGCCAGCCCAGCAGGGATCCCAAAGGATTCAACAGGGAACAGAGAGACTGCCCTTTTGGCTAGAGCAGAGCGGGATCCGCCTGGGAGAAGACAGCCCCTTCTTCCTACATCCCAGTGGCTTGGTCTATCGGCAGTCCTATTGAATTTGTGAGTCTGTTCGCTACAGGGATCCCAGCTTCCCCAGGGAGAAGGGCTGGGAGTGAGAAATTATCTGATACATTTACGCTGAACACTGCTGAACATCACTGTTCAACTATGCAGCGATAGCATTCTGTTTGTTTCCAACCAGAATGGCGGTATCCCGC
>NZ_JBSSCC010000061.1:0-10585 GCF_054059455.1 Thermostichus sp. MS-CIW-23
TTGTCAAGGTTCTGGGGCGCCGGGGCTGGGTGGCCTTGTGGCGCTTTACTACCCTATCCCCACCCCCACCACCCCGTCAAGATATCCAACCCAAAGTTTTTTGAAGCCAGAAGGGATCCGGATCCACCGCTAGACTGTTGAAGTGAGCTTAGTTTGGGTCAGACGGGTTTATGGGGATTGTGATTGGGGCTGCTGCTCCTGACTTTAGCTTGCCTGCGGTGGGGAAAGGGATCCAAAAGGGAGCCCAGATTTCACTGGCGGCCTACCGGGGCAAGAGCAAGGTGTTGCTGGCCTTTTACCCGGCGGATTTTTCCCCGGTATGCACGAGCGAGATGCGTTGCTTTCGGGAGGATTGGGAAGCTTTCCGGGCCGCGGGCTGCGAGATCTTGGGGATCAGCAGCGATCCCCTCTCCAGGCACCAAGCCTTTGCCGAGCAGCTTAAGCTGGAGTTTCCTTTGCTGAGCGATGTGGACAGAACCGTGAGCCAGCAGTACGGGGTGGACAGCCTGCTGGGGACGCGGCGGGCCTATTTTTTGGTGGATAGCCAAGGGATCCTACGCTACCAGCATGTGGAGTGGCTGCCCTTGTTCAAGCGAGACAACCGGGAGCTGCTGGAGGCCGTGAGGGCGATTAGCTAGCTCGCCGGGAAGCCCCGCACTCTCTGCAACAGCAGGAGGGTCGGGATGAAAGGCGGATATATTCTGTACTATAATCAACATGGTTGTACAAAACGGCGTTGCCGGAATCTGGTGCAACTACGCGGTGGGGCATCCCGTGTCTGCTCGCAGAGGGTTCTTGCAGTAGCTCCCCGATGAAGCGAGAAGCCCACGCTGTACCTGTAGGGTCAGTGATGGGAGTATGTCACCTAAACGGGGGATCCTCTGGGGTGGGCCAGAGAACCCGTTGCGGCTGTCCGGTGTCCGGCAGGGAGAGGGGAGTGTGGCCAAGGGGCTCCAGAAGCCAGCTACGCTGGGGCGGGCTCCAGTTGCCCTGGCGGGCCTCGATCTCCAGAATGAGCTGGCCATTTTGCTGTCGCAAGCGGAAGAGGGTGGTGGCCCAGGCTCCTGCTCGATGGGCGAGGGTTTCCCCGTCGTCTTCGTAGAGGGTGAAGCTGCCGTTGCCGGGGTAGAGTTTGAGGTGCGGTTGGTCACGGCGCAGGTGGGCGGTGGACGGGCAGGGGGGAGCTAAAGGCAGAACGGAGCCACCCCGCACAAACAGCGGCAGTTGTTCGAGAGGGGCAGGGACGAGAATGTAGCGGGGGCCGGTGTGGGCCTGACCTGTCCACCAATCAAACCAAGTGCCCTGGGGTAGGTAAACAGCGCGGCACCGCACGCCAGGCCGAACCACAGGGGCAGCTAGGAGGGCGGATCCCAGCATGGCTTGATCTGAGATCTCGTAGGTTTGCGGATCGTCGGGAAACTCGTAGAGAAGGGGGCGCAAGATGGGGGATCCGGTTTGGCTGGACTCCCAAAAGAGGCTGTAGAGGTAGGGCAGCAGCTGGTAACGCAACTGAATGGCCTGCCGGCAGATGGTTTCCACTTCGAGGCCAAAGCTCCAGGGCTCGTGGGGGCGGGTGCCCAGGGCGCTGTGGCCGCGCATGAGGGGGTAAAGAATTCCCATTTGCATCCAACGGGCAAACAGCTCGGGAGTGGCATTGCCACCGAAGCCGCCGATGTCCGCGCCGACAAAGCTAACTCCCGACAGGCCCAGGTTTAGGAGCATGGGCAGGGACATCTCCAGGTGTTCCCAGGAGGATTGGTTGTCGCCTGTCCAGACGGCAGCCCAGCGCTGGATCCCAGCAAAGCCGGAGCGAGTCAGCACGAAGGGGCGCCGGTTGGGGTTGAGCTGTTCCAAGCCTTCACGGGAAGCGCGTGTCATCAGCAGGCCGTACAGGTTGTGAACTTCGGCGTGGGTGGTGGGTTCGTCGGGTGGGCCTTGGGGGGCATCGAGGGGGATATCGACGATCTGGCCGCCGTCTCCAAAGGGGCGGTCGTTGAGGGCCGGCTCGTTCATGTCGTTCCAGATGCCATCCACACCGGCTTGGGTGAGAACCCGTTGCCAGGATCCCCACCACTGCCGCACTCCGGGGCGCAAGAAGTCGGGAAAGAGGACTTTGCCTGGCCAAACGTAGCCATGGAAGAGGTGGCCGTCGGCGCGGCGGATAAAGAAATCCTGGGCCAAGCCCTCGTCGAAGACGGCGTAGTCGGCTTCGGGCTCGAACTTGACGCCGGGATCCACAATGGCTACCACCCGGAAGCCAGCCTCGTGGAGTTGGGCCATGAGCCGGGCCGGTTCGGGGAAGCGGCGGGGATCCCAGGTGAAGACGCGGTAGCCGCGCATGTAGTCGATATCCAAGTAAATGACGTCGCAGGGGATCTGACGTTGGCGAAATTGCTCGGCTATTGCCTGCACCTGAGCGGCACTGGCGTAGCTCCAGCGGCACTGTTGGTAGCCCAAGGCCCAGAGGGGAGGAAGGGGAGGCCGCCCAGTGAGTTGGGTATAGGTATCGAGCACCAAGGCCGGGGTGGGGCCGTAGATCAGGTAGTAATCCAGCTCGGGGGCGCGCACCTCGATGGCCCACTGCTCGGGATCGATCTGGCCCAGGTCGAACTGGCTCCAGTGGGTGCAGTGCAGGAAGAGCCCGTAGCAGAGGTTGGGGCGAAGAAACAGGGCGAAGGGAATGGCCTGGTAGAGATTGTCGCTGTGGGCGTCGTAGTTCCAGCAGTCGCGAGTCCAGTGGCTGTAGCGCCGACCCCGTTTGTTGAGTAGCCCCGCCCGTTCCCCTAGGCCATAGATGTGCTCGGCAGGGTGGAGGTGTTTGACCAGGCGGATGCTATCGGATCCCCAGGTAAGCCCAGAGGAGACATCGGCGCAAAACTCTTGCCCTTGAGAGTCTTGAAAACTGAACCGGAGGGGATCCCGATCGATCTGAACTTGCACCTGGGAGGTGGACAGGTGGATTTGGGTGGAGCTTTCCTGCAGTTCAAAGGGAGCCGGCGGCCACTCTTCATCGGCTGGAGCCACATCCCAGGAACGACGGGGCAAAAACGCTCCGCTGGGGCTAAAGCGCAGCCGAAACAGACGGGGGGTGAGCACCTGCATAGACCAGCGGCCCTGGGCACAGATGAGGTGGATCCCTCTGGAGTGGGGCTGGAGCTGCTGCAGGGATCCGCAGGTTGGCCTTTGGGGCGGGCGGGCGGGGGATTGGCCGTTCGCGCCCGCGGGATCGAGTCCCAAGATCTCGCCAGGTTCCAGCATGCTTTGGAGACAGATTGCTGCTCTCAAGGCTAGCCTATGGCCGGGAGGGGACAGGGGGTTGCCCACTCTGGTCCGCAGTGGGTTTTACCCTCATCGGTACCCATCTCCAGAAGAGCAGCGGTAATAATCGACTAGCTCAGACCCCAGAATCCATCGCGAAAACGAGGCGGCAATGGCCATGAGGATCCCGGCGAGCAAACTTCTCTCCGCGCTACTGCTTTTGGGAGGGTTGTCCGCCCCCCCTGCCGTGGTGGCCTATCCGGTCAGCCCTGAAACGGTGATGGCCCTGCAACGGGGGGAGCATGCCCAAGCCCTACCCAGAGCCAGAACAGAGCAGCGTTTTCGGGTCGTGACTCTGGCAACCGGGCTGGAGCATCCCTGGGGGATGGCCTTTCTGCCAGATGGGACAATCGTGGTAACCGAACGACCAGGCCGGCTGCGCCGGGTTACCGACCAGGGGTTGGATCCCCAGCCCATAGCCGGTGTGCCCGAGGTGTTTGCCCAGGGGCAGGGGGGCCTGCTGGACATCGCCTTGCACCCCAACCATGCAGAGAACGGCTGGATTTATCTGTCTTATGCAGCGCCTGGGCCCGGTGGGGGAGGCACGCGGGTGGCGCGGGCCCGCTTGGGGGAGAAGGGACTCCAGGATCTGGAGGTGATTTTCGACATGGAGCGCAAAACCCCTGCCCGGCAGCACTTTGGCTCCCGTTTGGTCTTTGACGAAGAAGGATTCCTCTACATCAGCACCGGAGACCGGGGAGAACGGGATCGAGCCCAAGATTTGGGGGATTCTGCCGGTAAAGTGTTGCGCATTACGGGTGCGGGCGGGATCCCGGCGGACAACCCATTTGTCGGCCAAGCAGGGGCTTTGCCGGAAACTTTTACCTATGGCCACCGCAACATTCAGGGAATGGCCCGCCACCCTGAAACAGGGGCAATTTGGTCCCATGAACATGGGCCGCAGGGTGGGGACGAGATCAACATCTTGGCCCCCGGCGTCAACTACGGCTGGCCCCTAATCACCCACGGTCGAGAATATACGGGAGAACCCGTCGGCCAAGGACTGGCGGCAGCTCCCGGCTTGGCTTCCCCTCTGCTGCACTGGACACCCTCAATTGCCCCTTCCGGCATGACTTTCTACACAGGGGAGGCTTTCCCCGAATGGCGGGGCAACCTATTTGTGGGGGCGCTGGCCGGGCAACACCTGGCGCGCTTGGTACTGGATGGAGAGCGGGTGGTGGCGGAAGAGCGCCTGCTGGAAGGGGCGGTGGGCCGCATTCGCGATGTGCGGCAGGGGCCGGATGGACTCCTTTACCTGTTGACGGACGCCCCGAATGGATCCCTGCTGCGCCTGGAGCCAGCACCCTGAAGGCATCGGCTTAGGAGATGACGGAAACTATCCTGCTCCCGCTGGGCAGCTCTTTGGCGGGACAGGGACTTTCCCCAGAGTAGGGCTGGGGAACTCAGAAGCTGAGGCTCTCCCAAGAAACGTTGATGTCTTCCAAAAGCAGCGACTTGTTGTAGATCTGCAGGATAATCAACAAAAAGACGGCAAATAGGGCCATGAAGACCGCCATCAGGGGCGTGGTGCCCCAGCCGGGAGCTACTTTACCGTATTCCGAGTTGAGGGGACGCAGCAGATCGCCCAGTCTGGTACGAATGGCCATAGGTTCTCGCAGTAAGTTAGGAACAGAACACATTGATGAAGTCGAAGATGACCAACCCGGGCGGTGGATCCTTGGTGCTCGGCACCGCCCAGACAGCCACCCCATTAAAATCACGCTATCAGAATCTGGCCAACCCCTTTTGCCTTGAGCAATGAATTGTAAACTTGTGTAATACTGTAGTCGAACGCTCTCAGGATCTGAGGACTCAGACTTAGATATGGAACCCACCTTTTCCCTAATTGTGGCGATTGCGGCAGTTACCATCTGCATCACTGCGTTTGCCATCTACACGGCCTTTGGCCCCCCTTCCAAGGACTTGCAGGATCCCTACGAGATGCACGAGGATTAAGGCCTGTCGTTGGGGTATCTGGGTAAATGTCTGCTCGGTTGACCCCCCGTCTCTCCTTTCACAAGTACCAGGGATTGGGGAACGATTTTATCTTGGTGGACAACCGCTGGCAGTCTCAACCCTGCTTGAGCCCGGAAGAGGCCGTCGCCCTTTGCAATCGCCGCTTTGGGGTAGGAGCCGATGGGGTTATCTTCCTGCTGCCGGGGCAGGAGGGGGCAGATTTCAGCATGCGCCTCTTCAACAGCGACGGTTCCGAGGCGGAGATGTGCGGCAATGGGATCCGCTGTTTGGCCCGCTTTCTGCAGGACTTGGGGATCCCAGGTCGGGATGGCGCCTACCAGATCCACACCTTGGCGGGGCGAATCGTGCCGCAGGTGCGGGCAGATGGGCTGGTCACAGTGGACATGGGGATCCCTCGCCTTTTGGCCAAGCAGATCCCCACCACCTTGGTCGAACCGGATGAGAAGGTCATTCGGCAGCCGCTTGCAGTGGCCGGGCGAGAGTGGCGGGTGACGGCGGTGAGCATGGGCAACCCCCATTGTGTGGTCTTCCTGGAAGAAGAGGGATCCCTGGAGGAGCTGGACTTGGCAGCTGTGGGCCCCCTGTTTGAGCATCATCCGGCCTTTCCTGAGCGCACCAACACCGAATTTGTGCAGGTGCTCAGCCCGACTCGTCTGCGCCTACGGGTTTGGGAGCGGGGAGCAGGGGCAACGCTGGCTTGTGGGACGGGTGCCTGTGCTGTTTTGGTGGCTGCTGTTTTGGAGGAGCGCGCAGAATCGCAAGCTACGGTGGAACTGCCGGGAGGAAATCTGGAAATTCGCTGGGATCCGAGCACACAGCACGTGTGGATGACCGGCCCTGCCCTACACGTCTTCAGCGGCACCACTGCCGGTTGAGAACTAGGCTCCCAGACCCAACAGGAGGATGGCCAGGAGGCCGAGGATCCCATAGGCAACGCTCCAGCCCTGCCGCCAGATCAGCGCCACTGCCAGGCCCAATAAGACCAAGCCCAAGCCCAGGCCAAGGCGGAGAAATAGAGGGTGTACAAACTGGCTGAGGGAGCGTTTGAGCCAGGGGAAGATCACCCCCAAGGCGAAGGCCAGTCCTACGGGGATCCAATCGATCCAACCTGTCTGCTCCCAGCCCCCCAACAGGTAAAAGCCGCCCAGACAAAGGCCCAGGCAGAAAAACAGCACCCGCATGCCGGGATAGTCTTGTCGATAGTTGAAAGCAAGGCTTCGGAGCTCCTTGGGGTGGGCCAAGACCAATGGCTCTACAGCAAAGCTTTCGCTCCACTCCGGCGCTTCTTCGGTTTGTCCGCGGCACCAAAGGTAAACGTTGACCTTGCGCAACCCTTGCAGCAGAGAGGCTTCCACCGCACTGCGCACCACCTCCATCACCTGCAGGGTATCCACCACATCGCCCGGCAGCCGTTCCAGCAGCACGTTGAGAACAGGCCCCTTCAGCTCGGCTCGGCCAAACAGCCGCAAGTTGGCAAGCTTGTAATCGAGGATTTGGTTCAAGATTTTGAGCTGGCGGCGCATGGGATCCCGCGAACAGAGAGCCGTCGTTCGACCGGTTGACTCAAAGCTTCAACATGACCGGTATGACCAGTTTAATGGCTTGGGCCAGAGCAGCAGAGGAGAGGCGTTGCCGGTGTGAAAGGGAAGTGGGACTATCCCATGAGGGTGCGAATGCACCGGCGAATGCTGAGGTTGGATTGCTCCAAGTCGGCAAATCCGCTCAGAAGAGTTCCCTGGCCGTCCAACAGCAACAAAACAGCCTGGCGGCGAAAATTGATCCCAGGCAAAGCTGCAGCGGCTATTTCTTGCAGCTTCTGGATGGTTGCTCCCTCAAAATCGACCGAGACATACACAAACGGAGAAACCAGGCGGGGATCCGTCGGTACACTCTCCCGGATGGCCTGCAAAACCAAGTGGCGCACCAGCAGCAGCCCCCTGCCATCCACCAGCACGATCTGGCGCAGCCGAGGGTTTTGCCCAAACTCCAGGGCCAAACTTTTGGAGAGGGCTTCCGATTGCGAGCGGGTTTGGCTGTTGGTCAAGATCAACGCTTGAATGCCGTCGTACCGACTTAAGTCAAGCTGCCCTCCGAAAACGCTCTCCACTTTGAAAGCCAGAGATTCATCACGGTTACCATTGCTGGGGCAGTTGCCGGCTTGAACGGGATCGAACGCGCCCGCCAAAAGCAGGGCAAGGGTGGCAAACCCCAAAGCCACAAGTCTCTTTTGAACGCAAAGCCAGCAGCGGTTAGCCGGGGCACAGCAGCAGGACAGCACTCGGTTCATGGCGGGGAGCTCTGGAGCGGGCCGGCCAAATCTTAACCGATCTTCATCTTTGGTGCTCCAAAATGCCCTCTGGGCTTCTCATCCCCATTGGGTTGGTGCCCATAATGGAAGGCAGTTTCTGGTTTGCTGGCTATGACTCACGCCTCTTTGCTGGATGCCCTCAACCCTTCTCAACGGCAAGCGGTGCAACACTTTTGTGGCCCGCTGCTGGTGGTGGCGGGGGCAGGTTCCGGCAAGACGCGCGCCCTCACCCACCGCATTGCCTACCTGGTTCGCCACTATCGGGTGGATCCAGGAGAAATTTTGGCCGTGACCTTCACCAACAAGGCCGCCCGTGAGATGAAAGAGCGCATTGAGCAGCTCTTTGCCGAACAAGAAGCTCAAGAACAATTTGGGATCCCCTTAGAGGAATTGGAGCCGGCCCAGGCAACGCGACTAAAATCTGCTGTTTACCACCGCTGGATTAAGCCTCTTTGGATTGGCACGTTCCACAGCTTATTTGCCCAGATCCTGCGCATAGATATTGAAAAATATCAGGATCCCAAGGGGCGCAAGTGGACTCCCCACTTCTCGATCTTCGATGAATCAGATGCCCAATCTCTGGTGAAGGAGATTGTAACCAAGCAACTGAACTTGGATGAGCGCAAGTTTGACCCAAGGTCGGTACGCTACGCCATTAGCAATGCCAAAAACCAAGGTTGGACTCCTGCCGACCTGGAGCGCAATCAGCCCAACTTCCGTGGCCGTACCATTGCCCAAGTTTACGAAATCTATGAAGACCAACTGGCAGCCAACAATGCTCTGGACTTTGATAACTTGATTTGGATACCAGTGCAGCTTTTTCGACAAAACGAGCAGGTGTTGGCTTACTGGCACCAACGATTTCGACACATTTTGGTGGATGAATACCAAGACACCAACCGCACTCAGTATGAGTTGATTCGTCTGTTGGCCACCAACGGCGAGACCTGCAGATCTCGGTTGGATTGGAGAAACCGATCGATCTTTGTGGTGGGAGATGCCGATCAAAGCATCTATCGGTTTCGCGGGGCAGATTTTACCATTTTGCTGGAGTTTCAAGAGACCTTTGGAGATGGTCTCCCGGATGATGATACCCGCACCATGATCAAGCTGGAGGAGAACTATCGCTCTACAGCTACCATTCTGCAGGCAGCTAACGCTCTCATCGAGAAAAATACAGAGCGCATTGATAAAGTTCTCAGGCCAACCCGTCAGCAAGGAAGTCCGATTTTCCTTCATCAGGCGGATGATGAGATTGCAGAGGCCGAGTTTGTCGTCAATACCATCCGACGATTACACGGCCAAAATGCCAATGCTTTTTCCTGGGGAGATTTTGCCATTCTCTACCGCATCAACGCTCAATCCCGTCCTTTTGAAGAGGTCTTGCTGCGGTGGGGGATCCCTTACACCGTGGTAGGCGGACTGCGATTTTACGACCGCAAAGAAATTAAGGATGTCCTGGCCTATTTGCGGGTTGTGGCCAACCCTGCCGACTCCTTTAGCCTGCTGCGAATTATTAACGTGCCGCGCCGTGGCATCGGCAAATCTACTCTGGACAAGCTGACCGAAGCGGCGGCGGCTCTCAACGTGCCTTTGTGGGCAATTCTCAGCGACGAAACCTCTGTAAGTAGCTTGGCGGGCCGTTCGGCTAAGCCTGTCATTCAGTTTGCTCAGTTGATTCAGCATTGGCATCGACAGGCTTCTCAGACTTCAGCCGCCACCCTTATCGAAGGGTTGCTAAGGGATTCCGGCTATTTGGAGGATCTCAAGGCACAGGGTACAGACGAAGCCGAAGAAAGAGCGGCCAACGTGATGGAACTTTACAATGCCGCCCGCCAATTCGAGGAAGAACAGGAGGATCCCAGCCTTGAGGCTTTTTTGAGCAATGTGTCTTTGGCTTCCGACTTGGACAACCTTCAGGAAGGCGCTGAGAAAGTTTCGCTAATGACGTTGCACTCTTCCAAAGGTTTGGAGTTTCCTGTTGTGTTCTTGGTGGGGGTGGAACAGGGTCTATTTCCCAATTTCCGGGCTTTGGAGGATCCCGCTGCTTTGGAAGAAGAGCGACGCCTTTGCTATGTGGGCATTACCCGTGCCCGTGAGCAGTTGTATATCAGCCACGCCAGGGAAAGGATGCTCTACGGCAACCGCGAACCAGCTATTCCTTCGGTATTTTTAAGTGAACTGCCCCAAGAGTTAATAATCGAATTCGACGGACGCGGAGCCGTTTCTCGACAGCTCTCCCACGGCAGTGGACTGTCCCTTTCAGATGCACCCAAGGCCAGGCCCAATCGCCGCCAAAGCCGTTCAGAACAGTGGGCGATTGGAGATCGTTTGCAACATCCCCAATTTGGACAAGGCCAGATTACCCATGTGTTCGGCAGTGGTGAACGGGTCACGATTGCGGTGAGGTTTCCCGCTATCGGTCAACAGAAAATCTTGGATCCCCGTATCGATCCTATTCAAAAGCTTAGCTAGGCGGCTGAACTCGGAAGGGCTCCAGCGATGAAGAGAGGCAAAGGGAAGTGCTGTAGAAGTCCGTAGCTCATTCGAGATTGCCTTGCCGTTGACGTCGTTGGTGATCCCTTGCTTTATATGTGTTTGCTTTATATGTGTTGCTGCACGACGGGGAAAGCAAAACCTCAGCTCCCCCTTTCCCTGATTTGACCGTTGCCCAACCCTCGACCTTACCTCTGCCCCCTCGTCACCAAATTTTCGGGCTGGAGGCCCGCACCATAGCCGCAGGCTTGGTGTCGGGAGGAAAGCCCTCCTCCATATAGGTTTGCCGGTCAAAGCCTGGATGAGCTACAATAAGCCCATGAGCCAGACTATCTCTGTACGTTGCAAGCTGATAGTCCCACAAGAGTTGCGTCAAGAAACTGACCGCACCTTGCAGGGCTTTGCGAATGCTTGCAACCAGATTCTCGACACCGCCAAACAAAAGAACTGCTGGAACACCGCCAAGCTGCACCACTTGGTCTATCG
>NZ_JBSSCC010000062.1:0-10503 GCF_054059455.1 Thermostichus sp. MS-CIW-23
TAAACCAGCCTAGAGGCCCGTGGTTGGCTTGCCAACTGCAGGGCTACCGAAAGCCCGCCCTGTACTGCGAAGCAGTCAGGGCCGGGTAGTTTACTTGTCTGAGGCGCTCGCTCGGGATCAACCGTTGCGGATCCGGCAAAATCGGTGTTGTCTCGACAGCCATGGCCTGTTCTTGTGAGCTACGAGAATGGATAGAAGTTATCCAATATCAAACCGAGGCCAGACCTTTCCGCCTGTGTCCAAGACAACAAAACCCTGGACCAAACTCCTAACCATGACTGCGGGGATCCGGCTGATTGGGGAGGATAGGCCCGCTCCGCTCCAGCGCAGACACTGGCCCGGCATTGGTCAACTGCAGGGGCTGTCCAGTTGCCAGAGCCAACACATTGGCTCGCAGAATCGACGGCGGCTGTTCGCCAATCGCCGATCCCAGCACTTCTCCCTGCCGATCCAAAAACAGAAAATGAGGGATGCCGTTCACCCGGTAGCGGCTCAGCTCCGGCAGCCACTTCGGATTGTCCACATTCAACATGACGAAGTTGACTTGATCGGCAAATTCCTGTTTCAGGCTGGCCAGGAGGGGTGCCATGGCACGACAGGTGCTGCACCAATCGGCATAAAACTCCACCAAAGAAGGTTTGCCATTGGCCTGAGCTTGCTCCCAAGGTATGGCCTCTTGGGCTAGAGCCTCTAAGTTGCTGCCCGCCTGACGCCCTTGGTTAGCCAAAAACAGTCCTGCTGCCAAGAGCACAGCTACTGCGGCAATCAACCCGTTGCGCAACCGTTTTGCCCAGTCTTTCTTCATCCTTCCTCACCTTGCTAGGCGCTGGATCTGACCTCAGCCCTCGCCTTCACTGTTTTAGCATCCCACCCTGTCCCACCGGTTCCGGCCAGAACCGGGTCTATGCCATCCCACGATCTTGGGCCGGGATCCCGGCTGGAGAAGAGGGCCAGGTGAGCGATAATGGGTGCGGCGTTTGCACCGATGGCTCAGCGATGCGCATCTCCTTGAAGTGGCTGCGAGAACTGGTGGATTTCCAACTTTCACCCGAAGAACTGGGAGAGGCCCTCACCCTGGCGGGGTTTGAAGTGGAAGAGATCGAAGACCGCCGCACCTGGGCAGATGGGGTGGTTTTGGGCAGGATCCTGGCTGCCGAGCCTCACCCCAACGCCGACAAGCTGCAGGTTTGCCAGGTGGACTTGGGATCCGATCGGCCTGCCACCATTGTCTGTGGAGCCGCCAACGCCCGCGCCGGGATCCTGGTAGCAGTGGCTACACCCGGCACCCATTTGCCCGCCCTCTCCCTCACCATTGCCAAAGCCGACAAGCGGGGGGTGATCTCGGAGGGCATGATCTGCTCTCTGGCCGAGCTGGGGCTGGAGAAATCTTCCGAAGGGATCCAGGAATTCCCGCCCGACTTGGATCTGGAGGCCCATCCGCTTGGCTCTGATGTGCGTCCTCTTTTGGGCTTGGACGATGTGGTGCTGGATCTCACTTCCACCGCCAACCGGGCCGATGCCCTGAGCATGGTGGGGATCGCCCGCGAAGTGGCTGCCCTCACCCGCAACCCGCTGCGCCTGCCCCCCGTCAAGCCTCTTCAGGCCAAGCCCATCCCCAACTTTCAGTTGCGCATTGCCGACGCCAAAGCCTGCCCCGCCTACAGTGGCGTGTTGATCGAAGGGGTGAAAGTCGGCCCTTCCCCCGACTGGCTAAAACACCGACTGGCCGCTGCCGGCATGCGATCCATCAACAATGTAGTGGATATTACCAATCTGATCCTGCTGGAATGGGGCCAGCCTTTGCACGCCTTCGACTGGGATCGCCTGCTCCAGGTCATGGGCAAGAAAAAACCCACCATCGAGGTGCGCTTGGCCCAGCCGGGAGAAACCTTAAAGACCTTGGACGGCCAAACCCGCACCTTGCAAGCCGACAGTCATCTCATTGTGGCCGGCAGCCAACCGGTAGCTCTGGCCGGGGTCATGGGAGGGGAAGAAACCGAGGTCGGCTCGACCACCACCCGCATTTTCTTGGAAGCAGCCCTATTCGATCCAGCGGTGACGCGGCGCTCGGCCCGGTCTCAAGGTCTGCGCACCGAGGCTTCCACCCGCTATGAGCGAGGGGTTAACTTTGCCACCCTCGATCAGGCCCGGGATCGGGCGGTGCAGTTGATCCTGGAACTGGCAGGGGGAGCAGTGGCCGGCCTCACCACCTTTGACCAGCGGCCCCCCCTGGAACGCACCCTGAAATTGCGGCTGTCGCGGCTGATCGATGTGTTGGGGGACGAGGTGCAGGCGGCGGATGTGGAGGAGATCCTATCTGCCTTGGGCTTTCAGCTCTCCCGTTGCGAAGGGGCCAATTCCCAGAGTGCCCTCTCCCCCGCTACCGAGACGGCAACCGTGGCCAGCTGCGTTTGGCAGGTCGTCGTTCCCCCCTATCGCCTGCGGGACATTGAGCGGGAGATCGACCTCATCGAGGAGTTTGCCCGTCTCTACGGCTATGACCGCTTCTCAGAAACCCTACCCACCGAGCCGCAGGTGGGATCCCTTTCGGCGCGGGAAACGTTCACCCGCCAGATCCGAGAAGTGCTGCGCGGCATTGGCCTGACAGAGGTGTATCACATCTCCCTCTGCCCGGCGGAGGAGAATGGATCTTTGGTGAGGATTGCCAATCCGCTTTCGCCTGAATATTCAGCCGTGCGCAATGCGCTACTTCCCGGCCTGGTGGAGGCCTTCCGCTTCAACTGGGATCAAGGCAACGGCCCGCTCCAAGCCTTTGAAATCGGTCGTGTTTTTGCCCATGCCCTTCCCCCCAACCCCCACCCTTACCGGGAAGCTGAGCATATCGGCGGTATCTTGGGCGGGGATCCCAATCCCCACGATTGGCAGCACCGCAACCGACCCATGGACTGGTTCGAGGCCAAGGGGCTGCTGGTCTCCGCTCTGGAGCGGCTGGGATTTGGCCCGGAGTTTCGTCTGGATCCCCCTGAAGAGCAATCGCCGCTGCTGCACCCCGGTCGCCAGGCCAGTTTGTGGATTGAGGGATCCCGCATCGGTTTGTTCGGGCAACTGCACCCCCGCCTCTGTCAGGAAAAGGGGCTGCCAGATCAGGTCTATGGGTTTGAGCTGCAGTTGGATCCCTTGCTGGAAAGCCTGGAGAGACGGGGCATTGTGCAATTTGTCCCCTTTTCGCCTTTTCCCGCTGCCGATCGGGATATCGCTTTCTTTGCGCCACTCGACCTTGCCGTTGGTGAGATCGAGAAGGTTATCCGTCGAGCGGGCGGAGAACTTCTCCAATCGGTGCAGCTTTTCGACGAGTACCGGGGCCAAGGAGTACCTGCAGGGCAGCGCAGCCTTGCCTTCCGCCTAGTGTACCGCGCTCCCGATCGCACCCTCACGGATGCGGAGGTAGAAGCTCTGCAAAACCAGGTGAGGGCGCAGTTGGCAACACAATTTCCGGTGACCTTGCGCAGCTAGCCGACCCCTCTGTAGCTACTATAACATCCTCCCGGCGCTCGTCCTGTGGACAGGGCGCGGGACTGATTGCCCCTGCACCCCGTTAGCTACACCGCTGGGAAGCCCCGCCCTCTATTAGGGGCTAGTGACTAGTGGCTAGCCACTATCCAGGGTGAGAGTCGGGATGAAAGGCGGGGACATGATGTTTTGTCCTTGACTGGTGCCATAAACATAAAAAGTAGCGGGGTTTTATACACTGCCGCTATAAACATCAAGTACAGGGTGGTGGGGCATCCCGTCCTTTTCGCGCTAGCAGCGCGGAGCGCTAACCGGAGTCACTGTTCGCGTCAGCGGGACGGAGTCCTTGAAGCCCGCACTCTCTCGCTTTAGCGGCGCGGAGCGCTTTGCATCAGCATGAGTGCGGGAGTATGTCACTTAAACCAGAAGCAGATCTCAGCTTTTGCCCAGCTTCAGCATCTGATCCACCACCCCTAGGGTTTCTTCGTAGAGGTAGTCGGGGCCAAGCCGCTGCAACTCGGCAGCCAGCAGGGTGTCGAGGGAATCCTGCTCCAGGGGAGCCACCTGGCGAACCACACATCTCTGAGCGCCCCCCATGGCTTCCATGCGCATACACCCTGTGATTTCGGAGCACAGCACAGTACAGGCGTCGGCTTCTTGGTTGCTGGAGGTGAGGCGCAGCCCGATGAGATCCCCCGGCTGGCTAATTTCCGAGGCCAAGGGCACAGCGGCCAGTTCTGCCATCACCTCGCCGCCCATTTGGGTTTGAAAGCGGATGCGGTCAATCTTGTAATCGTGTTCTTGAGCCTGAACCCGCTCTGTGGGAGTCCACCCCAGGCGACTGGCCAGCCAGCCCAGGAAGAGGAACGCCTGGCAGGGATTGCCGGCTTTGTAGTCGAGGTTCACGCGATCTACGAGGTATAGGGACTCCCGCCGGTCGGGAGGGTCAAAGGCTTGGGCGGTGAGTTCCTGCCAAGGCAGCAGCCGCCGCCAGTTGAGATCCCCACAGTGGCGCCCCTCACCCACCAAGAGGTGGATTTCCTGCAGATCTTCTTCTGGATTGACAAAGCCCCGTGAATCGACGATGACCCGGTTGCTCAGAGCCACCAATTTTTGAAACAGCAAGCTGTTCAAATCCAGATCCCCTTGCCACCACAAAAAGGTGGGCAAGTTGGGGATCAGCAGCGAGGCAACGGTGCTGCAGGCCCGCACAAAGGCCGATTCGGGCGCTTTCAGGGTGATGTATTCGCAACAGACCAACGAGCTGCGCTGCTCACGGGTCACCGGACAGTAGGCGGCCACCTGGGCCTCGATGGCGTCGTCTGCAGATCCCTCCCGTTTGGCTCGCAGGTCAATGACGCGACAGGGGTTTTGGGTGGCGATGGCCTCGACGGTGGGAGAAGGTAGCAACAGCGCATCGTCCAGAGATTCGTACACCACCAGGGTAAAGGTGGCAGCGCGGGCGGCAACGCTCTCTCCTTTGGAAGACCAGATCTTGTTCAGCTCCCGCTCAATATCTTCGATGGAGACATCTTTCGGAGTCTGTAAGGGTAGGACGGCAGCAGATTGATCCATAGTCTCCTCCTGGAGTGGACTCTTGCTCGATTCTAGGCAGGCGGGCCGGCTGGCCGGGGAGGGCTTAAGGCCAGGTACAGATTGGCCAACTCAAGCCTGCGCTCCACACCCAATCCAGGAAATCAGAGGATCAAGCGGGCCGGGGCTGGACGCTCAGCTCCAGGGGGCGGGCGGGATCCCCTGTCAAGAGCACTCCGCGGCCATTGGCGTGCAAGTGCCGCACAATCCAGTACAGGGTTTCTATGCGCTCCGGGCAGCCCAGTTTCTCTGCCAGTTGGGGCAAAGTCAGGGATCCCTGGTGCTCCTGCACCGTCTCTAGCAATCGCCGTTGCAGCTCCAAGACGGCGCTGGCGGCTTTTTTGCCTGCTTCCACCCCCGGTTGATGGTAGGCGTTGATCTGGATTAGGGAGGCATAGAGGCCCACGGCTCGTTCGTAGAGGGCGATCAAGGCCCCCACCGAGCGGGCATCTACCCGTGGCAGCGTCACGGTAATGGAGTCGCGACCGTTTTCGTAGAGGGCCTGGCGGGTACCCTGCAGCAGGCCGCTCAGGTAGTCACCACTGGTCACCTGCGGCTCCACGAAGGGGGAAGGGATCCCGGGCTCCCGATCCTGAAGCACCTCGATGAAGGTGACAAAGAAGTTGTTCAAGCCATCCCGCAACTGCTGGACGTAGGCATGTTGGTCGGTGGTGCCCTTGTTGCCGTAAACGGCGATGCCCTGCTCCACACGGTTGCCGTTTAGATCGTGGGATTTGCCCAGGGATTCCATCACCAACTGTTGTAAGTAACGGCTAAACAGCAGCAGGCGATCCTTGTAGGGCAAAACCACCATGTCCTTGCGCCCTTGCCCTTGACCGACGATGTACCAGGCCATGGCCAGCAGGGCGGCGGGATTGCGCTCCAGGTGGGGCAGGCGGGTGGCCTCATCCATGGTGGCTGCCCCGGCCAGCAAAGCCCGGATATCAATGCCCTGCAACGCTGCCGGCAACAGGCCCACCGGGGACGTTTCGGAGGTGCGCCCCCCCACCCAGTCGAAGATGGGGAAGACCTCCAACCACCCCTCCTGCCGCGCCTGCTGCTCCAATTGGCTGCCGGGGCCGGTGATGGCCACCGCATGGGCAGAAAAAGGGATCCCGGCTTTTTGGTAGGCCAGCTTCACCTCCACCAAGCCATTGCGGGGCTCTGGGGTGCCGCCGGATTTGGAGGTGGTGATCACCAGGGTTTGCCCCAGTTGGTCTGCCAGCCGCCCCAGCACCCGGTCAAACCCGTCGGGATCCGTGTTGTCGATGAAGTGGATGTTCAGGGGGGGGTGCAGCGGAGCCAGGGCCTCCGCCACAAATTGCGGCCCCAGAGCTGAGCCGCCAATGCCGATGCAGAGCAGCTCGGTGAACCGTCCCCCCCCGCTGGCCGGGATGGTTCCGCGATGGATCTTTTCGGCAAAGGTTTCCACTCGCTCAATGGAATCCTGAATGGCCTGCCGGATTTCAGGGGTGGGAGCCAGCTCGGGCGCCCGCAGCCAATAGTGGCCCACCTGGCGGCCTTCGTCGGGGTTGGCAATGGCTCCTGCCTCCAAAGCCTGCATATCGGCAAAAGCCTGGGCAAAGCGAGGCCGTAGCGCTTCCACCTGAGGGGGAGTGAAACGGATGCGGCTGATATCGACGAAAATCTCCAGGCCGGGATGGTAGTAAAGCCAATCGCAGTAGCGCTGCCAGAGTTGGAGGCTGTCCATGGGATCCCTTTTGCCGAAATCCCTAACCAGCTTACCAAACTCTTTCTTACTCCCAGCCGAGGGTTGTGCGCTCCAGCCAGGACTGATCCAAACTGATGAGTGCCTCTTTGACCCCCACACCGGTCTCAGGGTGACGCCAGTCGGGAGCGATCTCCCCCAAGGGAGCTAAGACAAAAGCACGTTCCATCATGCGGGGGTGGGGCAACGTCAGCTCAGGGCTGTTCAGGATGCGGCTGCCCATGGCCAGCAGATCCAAATCCAGGGTTCTGGCCTCCCAGCGGATGCGCCGCACCCGTCCTGCCTCCTGCTCGATGGCCAGCAGCGCCCTTAGTAACTCCAGGGGAGACTGGTAAGGGGGGAAGGGATCCAAGGCCACCACTGCATTGAGGTAATCAGGCTGTCCGGGTGGCCCCCCTTGGGCTGGGCTGCGGTAGAGACTGGAACAGGCCACCACCTCTCCCAACCGGCGCAACTTCTGCACAGCCAAGCGCAACTGCTGCAGCGGATCCCCCAGGTTGCTTCCCAGGGCAACATAGGCCAGGTCACGATTCATGAGGCTTCCGCCCTGCTTACGGCTCGCCGGCGGTCGACCTCGACGTAAACATCCTCGAACAGCCCCGGCAGGGGAGCATGGGGCTTGTGAACCCGCACAGTTAGGGCCTCCAGTTGGGGATAGCTCTGCCACAGCCGCTCTGCGATCTGATCCGCCAAGGTCTCGACCAAGCGGTAGCGTTGGCCGGTCACCTCCTGCCGCACCCTCTCGTACACCTGGGCGTAGTCCACCGTGCGCGAGAGGTCATCTTGGATCTCGGCTAGGGAAAGCCGTATCTCCACGTCCACCACAAAACGCCCACCCAAAACCGCTTCCTCCGGGCAGTGGCCGTGATAGGCATGAAAGACGAGGCCCTGCAGCACCAGCCTACCCTGCGTCATGGTGCAGAGCTTCCCAAGTGGCAAGGGCGGAAACATGAGCCGGCACGTTGTGAACCCGTACCAGGGCAGCCCCCCGGCTGGCTGCAAACAGGTGCACGGCCACGCTGGCGCTGTCTCGCTGATTAGGTACGGCAATGCCGGAAAGCTTGCCCACAAAACTTTTGCGGGAGGCCCCCACCAAGACCGGGTAGCCGTAGGCCACCAGCCGCGGTAGGGCTTTAAGCAGGACTACATTCTGCTCGGCAGTTTTGGCAAAGCCTAAGCCCGGATCCAAAACAACGCTGGGCACGCCCGCTGCCAGGGCCCGCTCTGCCTGTTCCCTGAGAAAACCGAAAACCTCCCCCTCCAGGTCAGCATAGTCGGTCTGCTGCTGCATGGTGCGCGGCTCTCCCCGCATGTGCATGATCACCGCCGGCACCCCCTTTTCGGCACAGACCTGTATCATTTGGGGATCCCGCAGCCCGCTGACATCGTTGATGATGTGCGCCCCGGCAGCCAAAGCCGCAGCCGCCACCTCCGTTCTGCGCGTATCGACGCTGATGGGGATCCCGGATCCCTGCAAAGCTCGAATTACCGGCAAAACCCGGTCGCATTCCACTTCTACCGGCACCGGATCTGCCCCTGGGCGGGTGGACTCGCCGCCAACATCCACCATCAAGGCCCCTGCCGCCGCCATGGCCTCGGCTGCCTGCACGGCTGCTTCTGGGGATCCCCACTGGCCGCCATCGCTGAAGCTGTCGGGGGTAACGTTTAGCACCCCCATCACCCCAACGCCCCGCCAAGAAAGACGGTAGCCCTCTGGCGTCTGTTCTGCCCCAGGCAGAGGACGTCGGGAGATCAAGCTGGTAACACCCATAACCGCTGCAGGCTGCTGTGTTGCAAAAGCAGGGGGAAAAGTCTCCCACTGCCTAGGATGGTATTGCCGTCAATCCCAAGGCTGGCGCAAGCCCAACAGGATTCTACAAAATTTTTTACAACGTCCTTACAGAGCCACGATTGGTGAAAGGCTGCCCCTGCCGGCTCAAGCGCAAGGAATGGCCCCCGCCGACAGAGGAAGCTCTCCCGCTCTGGCTAGAACATGATGTCGTCTTCCGAACGACCCCAAATACACCAAATGATAGAGGCAAAGATTGCCATGTAAACCCAGGCCATCGGGCCGTATTGCAGCAGATCCATCAATGCATCCCTAAAACATTTGTTTATCTAGTCCAATTATTGTGATGTTTCGTTACAGCGTCAACCGTTTTCTTAGGAAAAGGCCCCCTCTCAGACCCAGCCGGAGCTGCGCTGGGATCCCTTGTCCAGGGCGGGTTAAGTCTTTTTGCCTAAAGACAGGGAGCAAGTCTTCAGTTTCTGAGAAAACCCAGCTTGCCTGAGAGATGCAGGAGGATAGGGAACTAGACATTGAAGCGGAAGTGCATCACGTCCCCTTCCTGGACGACGTAGTCTTTGCCTTCGCTGCGCAGCAGGCCCTTTTCTTTGGCGGCATTCAGGGATCCCGCCGCCACCAGATCGGCATAGGCCACCGTCTCGGCCCGGATGAAGCCCCGCTCAAAATCGGAGTGGATCACCCCGGCTGCCTGAGGGGCTGTAGCTCCGACGGGGATCGTCCAAGCGCGGGTTTCTTTGGGGCCAGAGGTAAAGTAGGTGCGCAAGCCCAACAGCTCGTAGGTGGCTCGGATGAGAGATTTCAGCCCGCCCTCTTTTACCCCTAACGAATCCAGATAGGCCTGTCGCTCGTCGGGGGGCAGCTCCACCAGTTCCGCCTCCACCTGGGCTGAGACCACCACCACACCTGCCCCTTCCGCCTCGGCAAATTGCCGCACCTGCTCCACCCAGGCATTGCCGCTGGCCAGATCCGTTTCCGCCACATTGGCGGCGTAGATGACTTTTTTGCGGGTGAGCAGCCCCAACCCTTTGATCAACTGCTCTTCTTCTGGGCTGAGGGGTACCAGGCGAGCCGGCTTGCCCTCGTCCAAGGCAGCCTGTAATTGTTCCAGAGCCTGCAACTCCAGTTGGGCGGTTTTGTCGGACTTTGCCTGCTTGCGCACCCGCTCTATGCGCCGCTCGATCTGGGCCAAATCCGCCAAGGCTAGCTCCAAGTTGATCACCCCGATATCCCGCAAGGGATCCACCGATCCGGCCACATGCACAATGTTCTCGTCCTGGAAGCAGCGCACCACATGCACCACGGCGTCCACCTGGCGAATGTGGGAGAGAAACTGGTTGCCCAGACCCTCCCCTTTGCTGGCTCCGGCCACCAGCCCGGCAATATCCACAAACTCGATTTGGCTGGGGATGATCTCGGCAGAACCGCTGATCTTGGCCAGCACCTGCAAGCGCTCGTCGGGCACCGCCACCCGCCCCACATTCGGCTCAATGGTGCAGAAGGGAAAGTTGGCCGCCTCGGCTTTGGCATTTTCACAGAGGGCGTTGAACAAGGTAGATTTGCCTACGTTGGGCAGGCCGACAATTCCAGCTCTCAACATCCAGATCTTGGGGAAAAAGCCAAAAACCAGGGTAACGGGATCCCTTGCCCAGCGGAAAGATCCCTACTCTGACGTTAGCATTTGCCGCCCCTTTCCCAACCGGTGGATCCGCTCCCAAGCGCTCCGCGCCGCCAACGCCACCACCCTCGGCTCCTCTCCCAAGAGAACTGTATTTTTTGTCAGCTGCACAGTGTTGGGCAGCTGAGGTCTTTTGACATCCTCCCCGGCCTGAAGGCCGGAGATTCCTACCACGCTGCGCATGGATGGCTCCTTGCGCAGTCGTCTCGGCGGGTTCCTGCTTCCGAC
>NZ_JBSSCC010000063.1:0-10131 GCF_054059455.1 Thermostichus sp. MS-CIW-23
CTCCGTCCCGCTAACGCGAATGGAAACAAACAGAATGCTATCGCTGCATAGTTGAACAGTGATGTTCAGCAGTGTTCAGCGTAAATGTATCAGCATCTACAAACGGCTCATCAATCTTTTGCCAAGACGGAGACGTTAATCCCGACACAGGGATCCAATACGAGCTTGGCAGGTGGCGATTTCTTGGGGGGTGAGGTTGTCCCAATTGACGTCGCGGCGCAGCACCAAGCCATTGTGCCCAGTGATGAAGCGGGGCAGCTCTGCTTGGTCGATCACGCTCAGATCCCGCATGTGATAAGTGGTGTAATAGGTAACATCTGGGGTCTCGAAATCCACGTCAATAAGAGTGAGGGTCTTGCGTGGGGGCAGAGGGCTGCCCAGGAGAGGACGAGGGCCGGAGCCGAGAATGCCGCAATGAAGCAGTTGCAGTTGCCCTTTGTGGCCGGGGTAGTAGCCGTGATGGTGGCCGCTGATGTAGGTGTGGACGCGGTACTTCTCCAGCAGGGCTCGCTTGGCATCGGCATCCAGCAATACTTCTCCCGGATCGTCGCGCCCAACGGTAATGGCATAGAGGGGTAGGTGGCCGATGACGATGCGCAACTTGGCCTTCTGAGCCCGTTCGCTGGCCAGAGCCGCTTCCGCCCAAGCCATTTGTTCCGGTGGGATGTAGTTGCAGGTGGCATCCCAGGCCAGGTAAAACACATCGTCTTTTTCAAAGGTGTAGTAGAAGGGAAAGTCCCCCCGATCCACAAAGTTCAAACCTGGGTCGTGGGCCGGATCGTTCCAAAACTCGCGGGCCAGATCCCGTTCTTTTTGAAAGAGAAAGCCGCCCCGCGTGGTGCGGGCACAGGAAGCATCGTGATTGCCCAAGGTAAAGCCGTAGGGAAGTTTGGCCGCACGGATTGGGCCAGCCACATGCCGGTCGAAGGCTGCCCACATGGCGCGAATGCGCTCCTCCGACAGGCGGGGATCCTGACCGGCCACCATATCTCCTCCTCCCAAAACAATATCCGGCTGAAGATAGGGGATGAGGCCGATGCCCCGATCCACCTCTGGGTCGTATTCCACCGAGCCGTAGATGCCGTTCATGTCACTGATGACCAAGAGGCGCAGATCTCGGCGGGGGGGGATATAGAGGCCATGGGGGGCATCTGGATGGGGGACGACGGTGGGGGTGGGCTGGGGGGTAGGAGAGGGGAGAGCGGCTCTAGGGGATCCCATCCCTGGGGCTAGATGAGAGGGCTGCTGCCGACTGGCCCAATAGGCTCCTGCCAATCCACTGCTGCTGGCCAACCCCAACAAACCCAGAATTACCTTGCGCCGCTGCATGATCTTTGCCCCCAACACTCCAGCGGTATTGTAGAAAATCAAAAGGCTGATGTTGGGCTCTTCCATCTGCGCACGGCCTGGACTCGGCTCGAAGATGGCTATGCGCGGCAGCTCTTGTAGAGTTCGGGGTGTTTTTTGAACAACTGTTGACGCACAAATGCTACCTTGGTAGAGATGAGCAACTACCTATCTCAGACTCGGTATGACTTGAGGTTTTCCATGCCTCGCCCCTTGGATTCTTTGGAAGCTGCTTTGGAGCGGTGCCGGGAGTGCAATCTGCGTTTGAGCCGACAGCGCCGTTACATCCTGGAACTGTTGTGGCAGTGTGGCGAGCACCTCTCCGCCCGCGAGATTTACGATCGCCTAAATCAGCAGGGCAAACCGATTGGCCACACGTCCGTTTATCAAAACCTGGAAGCTTTGGCCAGCCACAACATTGTCGAGTGCTTGGATCGTGCCGATGGGCGTCGCTACGGCAACCGCACCCATCCCCACAGCCATGTCAACTGCTTGGATAGCAACCGCATTTTGGATGTGGATGTGGAGCTGCCGCCTGAACTGCTGGCCCAGGTGGAGCAACAAACGGGCACCCGCATCCAGAGCTACCGCATCGAGTTTTTCGGGGTGGAAAAGCCTGCGCAGTCCCAGCCGTAACCTTTGCAAAGGGATCCCTGCTGTCCTGGGAAAAAATTGGGCAAAGGTCAGTAAGCCCGGTTTTGGCCTTTGGTGATTTGGGACTGGATTTGCTCGAGAGAACTGGCAGGGGCCAGGCATTTGTTGCCCCAGCACACCAGCCCTAAAGCTCCTTCCGGCAGAGGTTCGGTCTCGGTGGGGAGAGCAAAGACGGTGGTGGGCCAAGATCGTTGCTGAAAGGCGGGCATAGCATCGGCCTCCAGGGTAACTTTCACCCAATTGCTGTACCAATCCAGCCCGACAAAAAGGCTGGGGCAGGTGCGCGGCTGGGTGCTCATGGTGTGGGCAAAGGTTTTCAGGGCCTGTTCTGCTCGTTCCAGGTAGTCCAGATCTCCGGTGAGGGCGGCCAGGCGCACCAGGTTGGCAATGGCCACCCCATTGGCTGCAGGGGTAGCGTTGTCTTGAAACTCCTTCTCTCGCACCAACAGTTCAGGGGCGCTCTGGGCATCGCTGACAAAGTATCCTCCTCTAACCGGATCCCACAGTTGCGTATCCATCTCCTGCTGGAGCTGGAGGGCAGCCTGTAACCAGTCTTGAGGGGTGGGATCCCCCACCAGGGGCAGGCAGGCTTGCTGCAAGTCCAACAGGGCCTTGATCAGCAGGGCGTAATCTTCCGATTTGGCGGGCACCTGAGCTGTGCCATCGTAGTTCAGGCGCAACAGGGATCCGGTCTCAGGGTGGCGCTGCTGGCTGAGGATGAATTGGGCAGCCCGCAGAGCGAATTGCAGATAGTCTGCGTTGCCGAACACTTGATAGGCCCGCGCCAGGCCGGAGATCATCAAGGCGTTCCAAGAGACGATCATCTTGGTGTCGGTGACGGGTGGGATTCGCCCCGGCCAGGATTGCAGACGGGCCGATTGGGCATCCACTGCCGGAGGGAAGGGAACTCGTCGATCCGCAGAGCCATAGCGTGCCTGAAACAGATGGGTGGTCAAGGCGGCTTCAACTTCTGGCGGCAACGCTCCTCCCTGTTGGCGCTGCAAGACGATGCAGCCGGGCCGATCGGGGAAGTTGCCCCCCGGCGATAGGTCAAACGCCTGCTGCAAGGCGCGGAAGGTTTCTTCCCCCAAGAGATCCTGCAGCTCCTGCCAGCGCCAGACGTAGAACTCTCCCTCTTCCGGCTCTCGATCCTCTGCCCGGGCAAAGCTGTCGGCATCTTGAGCGGCGTAGAAGTATCCGGCAGGGGCGGTCATCTCTCGCGCCACCCACTCCACCGTCAGCCGCACCGCCCGCTCGATGGCCGGATCTTGGATACCGTGCGCCCACAGATCGGAGAGAAACTCCAGGATCTGCCCGTTGTCGTAGAGCATCTTTTCAAAGTGGGGCACCGTCCAGGTGGGATCCACGGTGTAGCGGTGAAATCCTCCGGCCACATGGTCGAAGATCCCTCCCAGCACCAAGGCCATGCCTCGCTCTTTGGCCCGTTCCAGAGCGCTCTGCGAGCCGGGGATCCCTTCCGGTGGGTCGAAGCGGGCCGAACGCAATACCAACTGAGCGTAGGGCATCATGGGAAATTGCTGCACCGCCCCGGCATTGGAGAGCAAAGGCTGGATCTTGGGGATCCCAGAGCGCAGCAGGTCGGCGGGAATGTGGTCTTCCGGCACTAAGTCGCTGAGGGTGGTCAGAGCCGTCAAAATCTGGCCTTTCATCTCCTCTATTTTTTCCTTTTCCTGCCGGTAAAACTGCAGGATGCGCTGCAGCAAGGCCAGAAACCCCGGGCGGCCAAAGCGGGGCTCTACGGGAAAATAGGTGCCGGCGTAAAAGGGCACCAGGTCATCGGGCGTGAGGAAAACATTGAGGGGCCACCCCCCCTGCCCGCTCATAAGCTGCAACGCCTGCATGTAGATGCTGTCGAGATCCGGCCGCTCCTCGCGATCCACCTTGATGGGCAAAAAATGGGCATTGAGGAAAGCGGCGATCTCCGGGTTGGAAAAAGCCTCGCCCTCCATGACCGTACACCAGTGGCAACTGGAATAGCCGATGGACAGAAAAATCGGCCTATCCTCGGCCCGCGCTTTCTCCAGAGCCTCGGGGATCCAAGGCCACCAGTCCACCGGGTTCTCGGCGTGCTTGCGCAAATAAAGGCTGGAACTTGTGGCGAGGCGATTGGCCATGAGTACACCCTCTCACCCTTTTTGCTTTTCAGGCTAGCGCGTCCTCCTCCCAAGGCAGAGCCAACCCACTGTTGTTCAAGATACACTCACCCAGGATCCCTGTCGGTCAAGCCTGCTCCTGCTCGGCAGCCGGGACTAAAAACTCCAGAGGGCGCCCGTGTAAAACCAAGGTGGTGCTGGGATTTTCCACAAAGCCGATTCGCTCGTAAAAGCCACGCTGATGGGTTGTGAACAGGTAGATGCGCTCCACCGACTGCAGGTGGGGATGGCTGATCAGGGTTTCCACCAACTTGCGGCCAATGCCCTGACGTCGGTAATCGTGATCAACCACGATATCCCAGAGGACGGCTCGGTAAACCCCATCGGAAGTGGCGCGGCCAAAGCCAATCAGGCGCTCCCCATCCCAGGCGCTGACCACCGGATGGCTGTGAGCAACGGCCCGCTCCATCTCCTGCCGCTGGCGATTCTGCGCCCAAAAGGCATTGCGGTTCAACAGCAGGAGAAGTTGATCCAGATCCAGCTCGCCCCGCTCCAGAGAGAAGCGAATGTTGCGGTTGTCCACCGGCTGACGAGAGAGGGCAATGACAGGCTCAGGAGAGGGATCGGGCATGAAGAAGACCTTTGCAGCAGTGAGGGTTGGCAAGGAAGGGGGAGTTCAGCGAAACACTTGGGCCTGACGAACGGAGACTAGCTGGCCGAGGCATTGTCGGCGGCTGGCCCCGCCTGCTCTAGGGCATAGGCTTTGAAGCGCTCCAGATCCGCCTGGATGGTGCTCTCCACCACTTTGCCCACAAACAGGCCATCCAAGATTTTGCCGAGGATCCCCGGGAGCTTGTAGGCCACCGACAGCTTCACAATGGTACTGCCTTTGCGGTCGTAAAAGCGCAGCGCGCCCCGATTGGGCAGCCCCTCCACCGAACTCCAGCCGATGTGTTGGTGTTTCACCACCGTGTGGGTGCGGGAGATCCAACTGAAGGTGAGGCCGCGGGTATCCAGTGTCCACCGGGACAGCTCCTGATCCAGCAATTCCACCGAGCGGATCCACTTCATCCAACGGGGCATGAGGGTGAGGTTGGCCCACAAATCCCATACCTGCTCAATGGGAACAGGTACCTCCACCTGACAGGTATGCTCTAGCCAATCCGACTCTGACATAGGGCCTCCCACGCAACACCCGGCAGAAACGCGAACCATCCAGGGGCTTGACCACAACGCCTCGGAACGGGATCCCTGCCTTTACAAAATTTTATATCGACCTAAGATAGCATTATCGGCCTGATGAAAGTTTGGGGCTCTGCGCTTTTTGGCAGCCCGGTTTCTTTTTCGAGCAAGTTGCGGCTGCCCCCCATGAGGGCAACGCAGAAGGCAGGTATCATGATTGCCATCTGCAAGCTCCACTTGCAAAGGTTCGGTGCATCCACTCGGTTGACTTGACGGAACGACCTCACCATGGTTTCTCAATGGAAACAGCATCTGAAGAACTACTTCGTGGCGGGGTTGCTGGTGGTGATCCCTCTGGCAACTACCATTTGGCTGACGGTGGAGGTGGCCACCTGGAGCATTGGCTTTCTGACCAGCATTCCGAAGCAGTTCAATCCCATCCAGGGTTTGCACCCGATCTTGATCAACCTCATCGATCTGGCGGTGGGCCTGTTGACGCCGATTGTGCTCATCCTGTTGATTGGCTTCATGGCCCGCAACATTGTCGGCCAGTGGCTGCTCAATCTCAGCGAACAGTTGCTCCATGCGATTCCGGTGGCGGGGCTGGTGTACAAGACCTTGAAGCAATTGGTCAGTGTTTTGTTTGCCCCCAACAATCAGCGCTTTCGGCGGGTGGTGCTGGTGGAATATCCCCGACCAGGAGCTTGGGCGCTGGCCTTTGTGACGGGCACCATTCAAACTCCCATTCGGCCCGATGGGCCGCAGCGCTCCCTTGGCCTGTTTGTGCCCACCACCCCCAACCCAACGACGGGCTGGTACGCCATTGTGCCGGAAGACCAGGTGGTGGAAGTGTTCATGCCGGTGGAAGATGCTTTTAAGATGCTCATTTCCGGCGGCATTGTCACCCCTGAGAGTTTTGAAGCGGGGCTGCAGCGGCGAGAAGGAGCTTTGGCCGTGACCATGCCCAGTTTGCGGGAGCTGGTGGAGCAGGAGCGGGTGGCAGGATCCCCCAGGGCTGACTCGGTGGGCTCTGAGGTAGGTTTTGAGACTGAAGGGATCCCTTAATCCTGCTTTCCTGTCCCTGCAGAAGGGCCGGGCTGCCAGAGCTGGTATTCTTTGGCCTGTTCCAAGCGCACATAAAAAGGCCGCATTTGCCGATCCAATGCCTCCACTTGCTCGGAGGGAAAGGCCTTCCAGTCAGCACGGCTGGCCCAGCGGAGGATGAGGTGGACAAGTTCGGGATCCTCTTGATCCAGCCAAACTTCTTTGCCCAGAAAACCCGGATGCCGGCGCAGGGCGGATCCCCAAACCCGCTCGTCTTGCTCAAGAAAGGCTGCTACCCCACCGGGAGGAACCCGGAAGCAGAGATGTTCGATGACGATAGGGCCGGGCGGGCTGGGGCAGGTCGACATAGGAGCAGAGGCGGCAAAGTTAAAGATGGGCCCTCTCAAGACTCCAGGGGGGAAGCAGTCAATCGTTGCAGGGTGGGAATGAAGTCGGGGTAGGAGATGCGGGCACAGTCGGCTCCCCTGAGGAGGGTGGATCCCTGCGCTCCTAGAGCTGCCACCATCAGGCTCATGGCGATGCGGTGATCCTCGTGGCTGTCGACCTCGGCCCCGTGAAGAGGGATCCCTCCCTTGATTTCCAGGCCATCAGGATATTCAGTGACCTGGGCTCCCATACGGCTCAGCTCTTGGGCTATGGCAGCCAGACGGTCGCTTTCTT
This sequence comes from Thermostichus sp. MS-CIW-23, assembly GCF_054059455.1. NCBI lineage: Bacteria > Bacillati > Cyanobacteriota > Cyanophyceae > Thermostichales > Thermostichaceae > Thermostichus > Thermostichus sp. MS-CIW-23. Next base: position 7,023 of record NZ_JBSSCC010000063.1, read on the forward strand.
TGACCCGCAGCTCTGCGGCATCGCGAATCACCGTGATCCCTTCGGCAAAGGCCGCCGCCACCGTCAAAACCGGGATCTCGTCGATCAGGGTGGGGATGAGATCGCCGGCGATGGTGCAGCCGCGCAAGCGGGCCGAACGCACCCGCAGATCTCCCAGGGGCTCGCCGGCCATTTCCCGGCAGTTTTCAATTTGAATATCGGCCCCCATCTCCTGCAACACCTGCAGCGCACCGGTACGGGTGGGGTTGAGGCCCACATCCCTTAGCAGCAATTCGCTCTCGGGCACAATGGAGGCGGCCACCAGCCAAAAGGCTGCCGAGCTGATATCTCCCGGCACCTGAACTTTTTGGCCCACCAGGCGGGATCCCCCCACCACGGCCACGGTTTTTGTTTCCGGATCCACCTGAATGTCGGCTCCGAAGGCCCGCAACATCCGTTCCGAGTGGTCCCGAGAGAGAGCCGGCTCGGTGACTTGGGTGGTGCCTTCCGCCAGCAGACCCGCCAGCAAGAGGCAGGATTTTACCTGCGCTGAAGCCACCGGGGAGCGGTAGTGAATGCCCTTGAGGGATCCCCCTTGTACGGCCAAAGGTGCCAACGTCCCACCGGCCCGTCCCCAAATGCTGGCCCCCATCTGCCGCAGCGGTTCTACCACCCGCCCCATGGGCCGCGAGCGCAGGGATCGATCGCCGGTGACGGCAAAAAAGCGCCCGGCCTGGCCAGCCAGGATCCCCAGCATCAGGCGCAAGGTGGTGCCGGAGTTACCTGCATCCAACACGTCCGCCGGTTCTTGCAGCTGGCCCAGGCCAACCCCCCGAATGCGAACACACTCGCTGTTGAGCTCCGAAATATCTGCCCCCAGCGCCCGAAAACAGGCTGCCGTACTGCGGGGATCCTCTCCCAGCAACAGCCCTTGGATGGTGGTTTCTCCTTCGGCCAGGGATCCCAGCATCAGGGCGCGGTGGGAAATGGATTTGTCGCCGGGGATGCTCACTTGGCCGCGCAGGCCCTTGGCCGGCGAGAGGGTCAAGATATCAGTAGCAGAAGAGTGAGTCAACACAGCAACCCTGACGGCAGACTTGGCAAAAGCGGGAGCAGTCTCATCATACTCAGAGCGGGACTCGCGCCCCAGAGATTTTGCCGGGGATCCCAAGACAGCCTGTCTTTTGACGGCCACCCCTCTTTTCTCAGAGGATCACCTTAAACAACATGGATTCCTCGGTCGGGGCCTGGCCTCGGCCTTTTTTTTGCAGATACTGAACTTTGTAGCAGCAGAAATAGAACCCCCGCAGACCGTGCTTGGCAAGGTGTATCAACACGATTCCGTTTTGACCGAGGAGGTGATGGCCTACCTGCAACCCCAGGGGGGCGGTATTTTTTTGGATGTGACGTTGGGAGGGGGTGGGCACAGCTTGGCGCTGCTGCGGGGGGGAGCTGCCCGAGTGGTGGGGTTGGATCGGGATCCGGCGGCTCTACAGGCGGCGCAAGCGCGTTTTGCAGCAGAAGGGATCCCCGGCAGCCGCATCCAACTGTGGCACCTCAATTTTGCCGATTTCGATCTGCAGCAGCACGGCTTTCGGGATGAGCAGGGGCAGGGGATCCCCTTCGATGGCATCGTGGCCGACTTGGGGGTGAGTTCGCCGCAACTGGACTGCCCTGAGCGGGGATTTAGCTTTCGCGGAGAGGGGCCGCTGGATATGCGCATGGATCCCAGTACCGCTCAGGAAACCGCTGCCGATTGGGTTAATCATCGCCCGGTCGAAGAGTTGATCGAGATTTTCACCCGTTACGGCGAAGAGCGATTTGCCCGCCGCATCGCCCATCACATCGAGCAGGCTCGTCCCCTCGCCACAACCACTCAGTTAGCCCAGGTGGTTTGGCAGGCGGTACCTCCGGCAGCTCGGCGAGGCCGCATTCACCCGGCCACTCGGGTCTTTCAGGCGTTGCGCATTGCCGTGAACCGAGAACTGGAGGCTTTAGAAACCTTGCTGGCCCAAGCCCCCACTTGGTTGAAACCCGGCGGCAGGTTGGCCGTGATCAGCTTCCATAGCCTTGAAGATCGCTTGGTGAAATGGGCCTTCCGCAGGGATCCCCGTTGGCAGGTGCTCACCCCCAAGCCCTTGTCCCCTTCCGAACTGGAACGGCAACGCAATCCACGGGCCCGCTCTGCCAAACTGCGAGTGGCTGCCCGCAGCAGTCAGATGTAGGTTTAGGTTGGTTCTCCCGCTCTCAAGAGATCGGCTACCGTGAAGCGGACAGCTGTCCTGCTGAGGCCGGGAATCGGGAGAAGGGGGTTGCTGTTGGGGGATGCGGGGAACTAGGGTGAAGCGGAACCGGCAGTCCTGCACCGTCGGATCCCTTGGTGTGTGTGAGGTTAAGCCCTATGGTTAGCCAGCCTTTGAACGCAGGTCTTGATCGTCCCAAAAGCCCTCGTCGCCACAGACAGCCTTCTGCTCTGAGCCGACCCCTCTCCGGTACAGTTCAGGCCAGCCGCACCCAACCTTTGAATTTGAAGTTGAAATCAGCCCATCCTCGCAGCCAGCATCTTGCTTGGGCAGAACACCTAGCCTGGTGGAAGCAAATCTCCACAGGGATGGCTATCCTCTCCGGCGTTTCAGTGTTGAGCCTTTACAGTTGGACTGTGCATACCCAAAGCCGGTGGAGCCAGCGTTACCAGGTGTGGCAGCAGATGCAGCGCAACGAACGACAGTTTCTGCTGACTCAAGAATCCATTGCCAATTCTCTCCGGGAAATCGCCGACCGCTCCGAAATGGTGCCGCTGGTACCGGATCGGATGATCGAGGTGCCAATTGCCTCTCCCAGCCAAGTTGAGCCGGATCCAGCCCACCAGGCAACGGCTTTGCCAGAAAGAGCGCTCCGCGCCGCTCACGCGACCGAAAAAACCCCTCTTTTCTATCCGGTTGGGTACTAATTCATACGGATCCCGCCCATGACGGCTAGGCCAGCGTCCCCATCTTGCTTTCCCAAAAGCTGTGGGTCTTGTGAAGTCTCAGCGTATCTGATACATTTACGCTGAACACTGCTGAACATCACTGTTCAACTATGCAGCGATAGCATTCTGTTTGTTTCCAAACAGAATGGCGGTATCCCG
>NZ_JBSSCC010000064.1:0-9788 GCF_054059455.1 Thermostichus sp. MS-CIW-23
AAGACTTCTTTACTACTGATCAATCCATCCTCCTTCCGAAGTTGGTTTGCTAAGTGCTGCTATTGTACCCCTTGAGCCCTTAACAGGCTGTACTCCTTTAATGTTATCGACGAGCGACCGGAAACCATTCGGCAAACAGTACGGTACCATCGCGAGCTGGAAGCCATCTTTGGTCGCGACAAAGTTGAGCCGGCCATCTTCTTCATCGGCCTGCAACCCCACACTCATCTAGAAGATTTTGCTCGCAAAATCGGTGTTATCGACGACCGCTTTAACCCCATGCACATGACTCCTTGGACGGCGCGCAAACTGCTCTGGAACCCAGAACCCCTGGGATCCTTTTTTGGGGAAGTGTGTCTGGAAGCCTGGGATCGCAACCCCCATGATTTTGGCCGCGAGGTGATGGATATCCTGGAGCGTCGTCTTGGCCTGGCAGAGTTGGAAGAAGCCCTGAGCGCGCCTCTAACAGGGGTTTACGTGTCTTAGCTCTTGGGCCAGCAGCCTCGCTGAACCGGGCAGGATATGCTGGTCCGAAAGGAGGGATCCCTGTTGGGGTAAGGTGGCTGGCCTTCGAAGGCAGCCGGTTCTCCCTCTGTTCTGCAACCAACTGCTCCCATGCCTACTCTGCCTGCTTCCCCCACCTACTACCAACAGCTGGGGCTTTCTCCCCAAGCCAGCCTGGAGGAGATCAAAGCTGCCTACCGCCAGCGGGCACGCGAACTGCACCCGGATCGGTTGCCTGCCGATATCCCCGCAGGGTTGCGGCAGTTGGCCCAGCGGGAGTTCCTCCAGCTACAACACGCCTACCGAGTTCTCAGCGATAGCCAGCAGCGTCGGGCTTACGATCTCAGCCTCATGTCCAAACCCTTGCCTCCTCATGCGCCGGTGCAGGTGGTGCTTGAGCCGACTGCGACCTCTGTCAGTTGGCTCGCCCTCTTGAGTGCTGGACTGATAGGGGCTGCTCTGTGTTTGGCGGGCTTGGCCCTTTGGAATGCCCTCAACCCGGCCCAAGACTTGGACGCAGCCGGCAGAGTGGCCCTCCAGGCTCCTGCCAACCCGGATCCCTCTCCCTCGCCCAGGCCAGACTCCGGATGGGATGGGGATCTGCCCGCAACCTGATACGTTTACGCTGAACACTGCTGAACATCACTGTTCAACTATGCAGCGATAGCATTCTGTTTGTTTCCATTCGCGTTAGCGGGACGGAGTCCAAACAGAATGGCGGTATCCCGCAAAGCTTTGAGTAGAATACCCAAAGCGCAGTTTCCGTGTCGTCTTACTACCAATTTTCTGCTTTGCTTTGGCTACCATGTTGGCAGACTCGAAAGTAAACAGAAAGATCAACTGGTAGTAATCCGTACTGAACATATTATACATTATTTTCAGTATAGTTGAGCTTATTATTGACTAGAGTCATGCTCTTCAGAGACGATGACCTCGGCCCCGGCTAGTCTTTCTGAAGCCACCTCTCCACCTTCTTCTGAGCAGATTGACCGCTTTGCCCGCACCCTCCTGGCGGTGCAACCTCTTCTGGAGAGCACCCAAAATCGCCTCCAACAGGCCAACAGCAGCGAGGAACGTCGGCAAATCGAACAACAGTTTGAGGCTGCTGCTGCCGAGATCATCGTCGCCCATCAACTGACCCCAGAGGACTATCAGCGCATCTCCGCCAGCGCCCAATCAGATCCGCAGGTGGCAGCCGCCATCACCGCAGCCGTGCGCCGTTGGAGGTCTCCGTCGCGCTAGCGGGACAGGGCCCTTGCGGCCAGCCGTGGAGAAAACACCTCGTAGATGACGGTCAAAGGCTGGCCCCTGTGCAACAAAAGATAATGCCTAGCCCAGAAGGGACCGGGACACTGCAGCAGCCGGGCAACCGGGTCTGCCTCGCCGTGGTAAAGGCCGCGCAGCTCGCGAAAGGTCTCCAGTTTTTCTTGGATCAGATTTTGGCCAATGGGCCGATCGGGATGGGGCAAGTATTGAACCAGATGTTCGGAGTTCCACCAAGAGGTGGCATAGAGCAAGGGCTGTTGAGAGGTTACTCCGCACAGCCAAACCCGCCGCCGCATCAAAGGGGATCCCAGCCGCCCCAAATCTCTGGCCAGCTGTTGCATGGACTTGGGGGCAGTGCCCTGCTCTGCCTGTAAATCAACCCGGCCCGTGTCCAGCAGATGAGCCTGAATCGGCTCTTGGATCAAGGCAGCAAGATTACGGGTGGTAAAGCCATCCCCCAAAAGCAGCAAGCGCAGCACGGGATCCACCTGCACCAGCTCAGGCTGTACCGGGTCTGGCTCCCCCTGCCAATGCAGCTGTAGAGGCCACCAATCGCCTTGGCCAGAGGAGACATTGCCCAAAGAGCCATCTGCAGAACGGAGAGTAGCGCTCCAAGGGGATCCGGCAGCGGCGGCATGGCAGGTGAGGGGAGAAGGGGAAAGTTCCAAGGCGGCGGTTCAGTTGTTAAGTTCTGTATCGCCCCTAGTCTAACCCACCCACCGTCTCTGCTCCGAGGACTTTCGTGACATACTCCGGCACTCATGCTGATGCACAGAGGGCGGGGCTTCCCGGCGGTCTAGCTAACTCGTGCCCGGCTGAACCAACAGCCGCACCACCCAGGGGACGACCACGACGACACTGATCAGGCGTGCCAAGTGCATGACCACCACTGTGCTGGTTTGGGCTCCCATGTCCAGGGCTATCAGGCTCATGTCGGAAATGCCTCCTGGAGCTGTGCCCAAGATGGCAGTCAAGCGCTCGATCCCCAGCCAACGGGAGATCAGGTACCCCGACAAGACCCCCGTGCCCACCGCAATCACCGTACAGAGCAGGGCTGGTCGCCACAGATCTTTCAGGGCCAGAAGCGTATCGGCAGTGAGCTTAGTACCCAAAAGAATGCCCAACACCACCTGCATGGCAAAACGGATCCCGGCTGGGGGAGCGGGAATTGGGATCGCCCCCCAGACATTCACCAAACCCACCGCCACCATGGAGCCCACCAGCGCTCCTGCCGGAAGCCTCAGCTTGACCCCGATCAGGGCGCCGGCCAGCCCGATCAACACCGTCCAGAGATAGCTCATCATTTGGGCTTAGCTTTGAGAAAAGAGGAACGCCGTGAGTCCGGGCTTGGCCCAACCCCTCTACGGCACTGGGCACAGACGCCGTAGAAGTCAAGCACATGGTACTCGATCGCAAATTGGTATCGGCTGGAAAGCTGTGCCTCCAAATCTTCCACCGGACAATCGGGCAAAGGCACCACCCGCCGACATTCGGTGCAGATCAGGTGGTGGCGGTTGTGGCCATTGCTGGGCAGAACCTGGTAGTAGGTCTGCTGGTCTCCCAAGTTGACCGCTTGCAGCTTGCCCTCATTGCGCAGAGCATCCAAAACTCGATAAACCGTGGCCAGACCGACGGTGTGGTTGGCATTGCGCAACTCCAGAAAGATCTCTTGCGCCGAAAGGGGCTGCGACTGCTGCTCTAGCACCTCCAGAATCAATTTCTGGTTGCGGGTCTGGCGGGAAGAAGACATGATCCCTTCGTGTAGGTCGTTCTTGGGTGTCAACGCTCAGCGTCTGCCTCAGCTTTCATGCGCTCTAGGGTCTGGTGCATCTGGTCAAACATTTGGGTCAGGGAGAGCCCAAACCCCCCAAGCTGAGTTTGCAGTTGTTTGATGGTCATTTGAGCCATAAAGTCGTCGGAGAGTTCCAGCCGCTTCATGAAAATGCGCTGGCGCTCCAGCAACTCCTCCATCTGTTCGATGAAGATTTTTTTGCCTTCCCGGTCGAATTGGCCGTACCGTTGACCAAGCTGCATCAGGTTTTGGAAATCCTGAAACAGTTGCTTGGCTTCCTCTTGGACGATCTCAGAGTCGAAGAAGCTCATGGCCTTCCGTTTGCCCTGAATAAACTGCATTGGGTATACCCATCCTATCCGAATCCGATTGCCTCAGCAGGAGGCAACCCCTCCTGCGAGTACGGGATCCCGCCCTTCTGGCTCAGGATAGACTCTGGCTTGTTTGCCTCGGTGTCCGGTATGCTTCCGTTTCCTTGCGTTAAGGCTTACACTCAGCCGGCTGTGGCCCGGCGGTGGTGCGAACGGGTGCAGGGATCCCGACCTCTGTTTCTGGCCTGCTTGGGGTTTACCGAAACGGCTCTTGTTCCGGGCATTTCGGCTGCCGGCGCTACCCCCTCCTTGCGTCGCTACACAGCTCTTGCCGATGGGGAAGTGTTGCTGGCGGGCCATTCTCACCGCTTGCCCACCTCTCCGGATGGCTATCCTTCCCCAGTGGTGATCAGCTGCGCCATCCTGAGGGAGTTGGGGATCCCGTGCCGAGTGTTCGATTGTGGCTTGCCGGAACCTTTGCCGGGGGCAGAAATGGTGAGCTCTGGGGGAGTGGCCCGCTGCTTGAGCACAGGACAGGCTCTGTCTTTGGAGCAGGTGGGATCCCTGTGGCAAGAAGGGTACGACCGCGGATCCCGGCTGGAGCAAGGCTACTGTGTGATTGGGGAGTGTGTGGCAGGGGGCACCACCACGGCGCTGGCGGTGTTGTTGGGACTGGGGTGGGCAGCAGAGGGCATGGTAAACAGCAGCCACCCGGTCTGCAACCACGCCCAAAAGCTGGCCTTGGCCCGGCAGGGATTGGCCCGTCTGCCAAGGGGAGCTTCTGCTGCTGAGGTGGTGGCGGCAGTGGGGGATCCCATGCAGCCCTTTGTGGCCGGGTTGGCGATGGGCGCAGCGCAACGGGGAGCGGTGCTGCTGGCAGGGGGAACCCAAATGTTGGCGGTGCTGGCCTTGATGCAGCGCTGGGGGGAAGAGCAGGGGATCCCTTGGCCCCCAGAGAACGTGGTGGTGGGAACCACCCGCTGGGTGGCAGAGGATCCCTCGGGCAATACGGTGGCCTTGGCAGAGTTGTTGGGGGTTGCTCCCCTTTTGGCCACCCAACTGAGCTTTGCCAATAGCCGCTATTTGCCTCTACAGGCTTACGAGCGGGGCTATGTCAAGGAAGGGGTGGGGGCGGGTGGGCTGGCCATTGCCAGCAGCCTTTACGCCGGTTGGGGCCAAGCGGAGCTGCTGGCAGCAGTTGAGCGCAGCTACGAACGCCTGGTGCTTCAGGCCGGCTCCAAGGGGGCCATGGTCAACCCCTCCCGCAGCAATTGCTGATGGTAGAGCTCCGCCTGTTCTTGAGGGCCGACCCAAACAACTGCTTGCCCTTCGGCATCCACCTGCACGGTCAGTTGCCGCGCTAGGGGCAAAGTCATGCCGGGGATGTATTTCAGCAGACATTCCGTAACGTGCTGAAAGGTATTGAAATCGTCATCCAAGACGATCACCTTGAAGTGGGGGTAGGGCTGGCGAACCTGGGTTCTCGAGGGCGAGAACTGCTGAGCAGGTCGAGTTGGAGCTTCCGTAGTCATAGCAGAAGAGATCGACACAACTACCGAGTAACTTGGGTCTCTCAGGGGTGAGAAACCGGTCGCTTCTGATGATCTATCTCTATCTAGTTTCTAGTCTAATTGGCATCTTGTTGGCAGCTTGTGTCTGTATTCGGATCCCTTGTCGGTCGTTGGCGTCAGCGATAGAGCATGGTTCCTCTAAAGCTCTTCCCGCAGCGGGCGGCGGGGCTTTTGCCCGCCGAAGTGGCGCTCGAAATACAGGGCAGTGGCCCGGCGTAGAATCCCGGCTTGGGCAAGGGCCTGACACAGGGATCCCCCTGGCGGCAGGTGCTTCTGGATCTGTTCGATTTGGGTGGCACTGACCAATCCAGAAGCCTTGAGGTAGTCGGCCACGTGGCGTCCCCCTGCCAGTTGAACAGAGTAGCCCCCTTCGCTGAAAAATTTGACGGTCTCCGGCTTGAGGCCGCTGTGGTGGGCCAGCACATCCGTGAAGGTGCCCCCTTCCTTTTCCCAAGCGTGAATGACGGTTTCGATGCCGGCATTGTCGATTAGGCCAGCCGCCCGCAATTGGGTCAACACCCGCTGTACCCAGGGGGTAGCTCGCTGCAAGGCTTCCAAGTCCTCTTCCCCCAAATATTGCTGCGGGGGCAATTCGCTTTCTGGGGCACTCAGCTCGGCTGCCCAGTCGGCTACGGTCAGGGTCTTGAGATCCTCTGCCTCTGGCCGGGCTTTCTCCGAAGCTGGGGTCGGTGCAGCTGCAGGTGGGGAAGTTCGTCGGGCTTCGGCTAGCGCTGCAGCTAGGGCACGGTTTTCCACTTGAGCCGCTTGCAGTTGGGCCTGGAGCTGGCTCACTTGGGCTTGGGCTTCCTGCAAGCGATCTTGAGTTTCTCGCAGTTGGGCTTGGGTTTCTTGGAGCTGCACCTGCAAGCGGTGGGTGGCCTCGGCAGCTTCTTGGCGAACGTGGGCTAGGTCGGCAGTTAAGCGCTGTTTCGTGGACTGGGCCAGTTGGAGTTGATGTTGGTGCTCCTGCAGCGATTGGTTCAGGGCGGCCACTTGGGCTTCCATTTGCTGCAGAGTATGACGCAGGTGGGTTTGCTCTTGGAGCTGCTGTGCCTGATCCTGCTGTATCTTCTGCTGCTCCTGCAATCGGGATCCCAGCTTTTGCAGCTGGTGTTTGGCCTGAGATTGCCATTCTGTCAACTCGTGGCAGCGGCGCCGCAGGGTCTCCAGCTCTGCTTGGGCGGCTTGCAATTGCGCGGATCCCTGAGCTTGCTGAGCTTGGAGTTGCTCCTCCAGTTCCCGAATGCGCTGCTGGGCAGCCTTTTGTTGTTCAGTGCCCTGCTGGATTTGGGCTTCCAATTGGGCAATGCGCTGCTGCTCCTGCTGGCGGGCTTGATGGTCGGCAACCTGCTGCAGCGATTGTTCGACCAGGAGCTGTTGCTGCTGCCGCTGTTGCTCCAGTTGCGCTTCTAAGGTGGCAATTTGCTCTTGGTAGCGCTCCAGCTGGGCTTTGTATTGCTGGGTAACTCTGTAGGTCTCTTGGGCTACCTGTAGAGGGGAGACATAAAGAGGGGGCTGATCGGGAATGGTGGACCACTGCTCCACCATCACCTCCCAACTGTTGGCAGCTCCTTTCTGGCGCCGCAGCCGCTGTTGCTTGTCCAAGGCCCATTCCAACCAGTGGGGTTGTACCCAGCCCTGCTGCACCAAGATCTCCCCCAGCTTGCGCTCCGGGTGCTGCCGCTGCTGAATCAGGGCCTGATGGATGTGCTCCAGCTCCAGATACCCATGCAGCACCAAGATCTCGCCGATGCGCACCAATTCGACCGGAATCAATGGGTAGAGATCTCGGGGGGCAATCCAGCCGTGCTGCATACACAGCTCCCCCAACATCAAGGGGGTATCGGCCTTTTCCCACATGGCCTGAGCCAGTTGGGCGGGGGTGAGCAGTCCTGCTCGGTTGAGGGCTTCTCCCAAGCGGATCTCAAACTTTTCCTGCTCGATGGCGGTTGGGGTGGGGCTGGTCGGCGGATTCATTGGGCCTCTCGGACGGGAAGAGTAAGCTCTGCTACAACTATCGTAGTGGAAAATCTTTAGAGAAGTAGCATGCTGCAACCGAAACGCATTTTGTCAAGCCGAGGATCCACGGATTTTGCCGGAAGGTCGCTTTTTAAGTCCTAAGAGGGGCGCTGTTCTTGGCTTTGGGCAAACTGTTGCAGCCGCCGCAGCATCAGCAATTGTCCCAAGCCCAAGGGCAGGAGAGAGACGGCCTCTACCCGCAACTGCACCCAGCCGTTCCCCCACAGCCAGTCACAGTAGCCATCGGCTCCTCCCCACATCAGCAGGCGCAGCCGTTCCGGCAGCAGGGTTTCCACCTGGTGCATGATCGAGAGGGGGCCCCATTGGGCCGCAAAGGTGCTGCCCAGCTCCAGCCTTTCGGGAAGGGATCCCTGCAGTTGCTGGGGCCAGATCCACTGCTGCAGCAACCCCACCTCTGTCAGACAGCGCTGCACGGTCGATGCACTGGCCTCGACTTCAACCCGGATGGTGGAGGATTGAAATGTCCCTAGCATATCCATTCCGCGTGGGCGCTCTGGTGACCGGTGCCACGGTTCCCCCGGCGATGCCTGACTCTATTCTGGTCAATTTGTGGGGTTTGCCCACCCTTTCTCAGCAATCTTGTCTTTGAATCGTCCCCATTTGGTTGCCATCTTCGCCCAGAGCTTGGATGGAAAGATCGCAGCCCATCGAGCGCAGAGGCCCTCCTTCAGCAGCCCTGAGGACTATCGGCATTTGGAAACCCAAGCTGCTCAGCAACAGGCTTTGATCATGGGGGCAGCCACTCTGCGGGCCTACGGCACCAGTCTGCGTATTCGGGATCCCGAGTTGATCCAACGCAGAACTGCTCAGGGCCTATCCCCCCAGCCTCTGACGATCATCTGCTCTGGCAGCGGAGATATTCCTGAGGATTTGCCGTTTTTTCGCCAGCCCCTCACCCGTTGGCTGTGGACAACTCCCAAGGGATCCCGGATTTGGCGGAACCGAACCGGCTTTGAGGACATCTGGGTGGCTGCCGATTGGGATCTGCCGGCACGGCTGGCCCGCCTGCGCAGCTTGGGCATTGAACGGGTGGGGTTGTTGGGCGGGGGGCGGCTTTTGGGGGCATTTCTCGAGGCAGGGGCCTTGGATGAGCTGTGGGTTACCCTCGCTCCGGTGCTGCTGAGTGGATACGCCGATGCGCCTGCCAGCATTGAGGGTTGGCAAGTGCAGGGATCCCCGCCCCAGTTGGAGCTGCTGGAATGCCGCCGCGGTTCCAAGGAGCTGTTTTTGCGCTACCGAGTCGAGTGGCCCTGAGAAATGCTCTATACAAACACAAAAATTTTTGGACAAATTCAGATTTCCCGGAAATCCACAGGTTTTCCCCAGACTTTCCACAGGCGGGCGGGCTGTTTTCCACAGGGCCTTTCCCTCAGGGGGCGGCATCGGGGGTTTCTGTGGAAAAGTTGAGGTCGGTAAGGTTCAGGCGACTACACCCTGAGAAACGTAACGGGATCGCGCCGTTTTTTCCGATCCCATCAAGGCCAATGGCAGGCTTTTGTCCGGTTGGATCCCTGGCTTGGGATTGACATCCCCCATAGGGCAGAGGGCAGAATAGCCCCACCTGAGGGCGAGTGGTGTGGAGATTTTCCCGAGCGCTCTCCTTAGAAAGAAAAGACTTCATCTGTTCTACGGCCCACGACAGGCTTAGGAACAGTTGTGAATGCCCTCCCTCCCATCCGCCGGGATAGGGGCAAGCTATGAACCTATATTGCTTGCTTTTCTGCTTGCGAGCCTGCTGAGGCTCTTGGCCTATCTAGGTTGGGTTTTGATGTTGCGGGTTCGCTCTGTTCGAGCTGCCCAAGTTTTGGCTGTGGCCGCAGGTTTTGCGGGATGCCGTTTTCTCCCCTCTTGACCCCGAGTGAGTGGTTGGACTATGAGTTCTCACAGCGTCAGCATTTTGAGCGAAATTCCTGAGGAGCTGCATGACACCCTCCAAAACTACCTCTCTCGCCATCCCGACTGGGATCAGGATCGGGTGGTGACGGCAGCGCTCTCGTTATTCCTGCTCCAAAGCGGGGAGAGCGACCGGCGGGCGGCACGCATCTACTTGGACAGCCTGTTTCGCCGCAACTGAGCCCCAAGGATGGCCCGTGAAAACCGGGGCAGTGGGAACCTTTTGTTAGCCTGGGTAGGGATCCTGTCCCACCGCTGTCATTTGGACACTGGGGGGAGGGCGCTAAGAAGTGAAAAGGATCTCAAAAGAGGCAAAAAAGAGCATGACTCTAGTCAATAATAAGCTCAACTATACTGAAAATAATGTATAATATGTTCAGTACGGATTACTACCAGTTGATCTTTCTGTTT
>NZ_JBSSCC010000065.1:0-8471 GCF_054059455.1 Thermostichus sp. MS-CIW-23
AAAATCCAAGAAAAGTAGGGACCCCAGTCGGAATGGGATCCCTAGAGTACAACCACACTCGGAGTACAAAGATGCTAACAACTAGAGTACCACGAACTTCCGGCAAGTTTACCTACTCCTCCCCCAAAAACCCTTGCCCAGTCTGCGGACGGACGAAAGACAAGGACTGTCGCTGGAACGAAGTCTGCCATTGCCGCACCTACGCTAAGGAATACCTGGAAGTCGGAAATGTCATCCGCGGTGACGATGGCCGTCAATGGGCGTATCTGGGTAGCAGCGACGGCGGCCGGTGGGCGATGTTCAAGCTTCATGAGGAGCGGCGTGGGGGTGAATGGGATCCCGGTCTGACATCATTTACCCGGCGGGCCAGCAACAAGAATGGCAATGCGGCCTCTACTAAGCCGACTACCGCTCAGCCAACAGCGCCCCCTGTATCATCCCTCGCTCGGCCAACAGCAACTCCTCCGGCGGCCAAGAAGGCCCCCAGGCCCGCGGGACAAAAGGACTTCATCTACCACGATGCGGATGGTCAACCGGTAATCTTGGTGCGCCGGACTGATTACGGCAATGGAAAGAAGGATATCAGCCAGTTTCGTTATGAAAACGGGGAGTGGATCTCCGGACTAAATGAACAGGTAGCCAAGAGGGTACGGTTGTACCGGATTGCTGATGCCAGGGATCTGTCTCAAAAGACCGGCATTCCTATCTTCATGGTCGAGGGCGAGAGCTGTGTGGAGCAGCTGTTCAAAATAGGGATCCCCGCCACCACTTCCATCGGGGGAGCCAAGAAGTGGACTGGCTACGGTTTTCCAAACTACCTACAAGATCTTCAGGGCTGCAGGATAGTCTTAAGTCCTGATGCGGATAGTCATGGAGTGGCCCACATGTTGGAGATCGAGCGTAGTTTACGTTCTGCCGGTATCGAGATAGCCGGCTGGCTACTGGCTCCCCCGAACGCCCCTTGGGAGAACCTGCCGGATGGCGGTGGTCTGGACGTCGTTGATTGGCTGGAGAGTGGGGCCACTGCTGAGGACATCTTGAGATCGATTCGTGTGGCACTGCCAGCCCATTTGGCGGCTGAGGATGAGATAGCAGATCTGGCGGCAGAGGTTAGTGAGCTAGCGCAGTTGGATCGGGCGTCAGGCCTCACTCTATTGCCCAAGGTTCTGGATACGCCACTTCGCCGGATTGCGGAGGAACTGAACCTCCCAGTAGAGGCCTACTATCTAGTGCTGCTCTGCGTCGCCGCTGGATTAATTCCCAGCCAGACGCGGCTGATGATCGATCCACGCCGGCGGTTTAGGGTACCTCCGGTTCTGTGGGGAGGACTGGTAGGAGAGACGGGATCCGGCAAGACCCACATCATTTGCACTTTGACCGAGCCTCTCGAAGACATCCAGGCAGAGTACCGCATCCGGTACCAACACCAGCTTGAGAACTACAAAACGGCACTACGGGAATACGAGAGGAAGAGGAAGGGGGAGGATGCGGGGGATCCACCTGAACGACCTGTACCCGTTGACCTCTATGCCTCCGACTACACAATGGAGGCGATAAGCCAGATCCTAGGTCAGCAACCGGAACGGGGGCTGTTGGTCGCGACGGACGAGCTGGCAGCGTTCCTGGAGAGTATGGATGCCTATCGAGGCGGCAGGGGAGCGGATCGCGCCCGTTGGCTCAGCCTGTACAACGGCCTCGCTCTAAAGGTAAATCGCAAAACTTCCGATCAGATCTATGTACGGTACACATCCGTTAGCGTCATAGGAGGCATCCAACCATCTGTTCTCCAGAACTTCTGGAGGGATGACAAAACCTCCGGAGACGGATTCTGGAGTCGCTTCGCTTGGGTAAAGGTGCCTCTTGTACCCGACCCCGATACTCACGAAGGCCCCGAGCACCTCCCTCAACGGCTGCTGGAATCCGTCTACCGCCGTCTGCAGGCTTTCCTGCCGATGCAGCATGAGCTAGACGGGGAAGGGCGTCGTCTTTGGAATGAATGGAAACGTGAGCTCAATGAGCCCATCCTCAACGAGCCCAATGAGCGGATCCGGGCCACTCTTCCAAAGACTAAAGAACGGGCCGCACGTATTGCTCTCATCCTCCACTGGCTGGATGCAGCCTGTGATGGGGTGACACCTAACAAAGTCATTCCTGCCAGCACTCTGGCCAGAGCCATCGAGTTCACCCGCTGGTTGCAGAACCAAACCAGACTCATCTACGGCGAACTAGGGGAGTCCAGCAGCCCAGAAGCGAGCCTTGTTCTCCGGTTTGTGGGGCGATTCAAGGGCTGTGGCGCAGTCAGCCTGAAGCAGTGTCGCGGCTGGTGGTCAGGCCGGCGTAAGCCTTCCATGAAAGAGATCCGGAGCTTTCTGGATGGAGTTGTGCAGATGGGGTACGCCCGCTGGGTGGATCCCACGCACATCGAGATTGTCCAACCCTATTCCGGTAGTCACTTAGTCACCCAAAAGCCTGAAACCCTTGTGCAGAGCGGCTTTGAGCCGGTGACTACGCGTAGTCACCCCGTAGTCACTCGTAGTCACCCCGCGGCAGCCAAAAGACCTGAAAGTCTTACGCAGAGCGGCTCTGAGCAGGTGACTACCGATTCGTCACCCGTAGTCACCCGTAGTCACTCCGTAGTCACTCCCATGCAAAGCGAACCAACCCAGCCAGGGACAACGGCCCGTGTAATCGAGGCGGAGGAGCAGTCACTGCCTGGCCCAAGTGAGACGGTGGCCGCCCAGCCAGCCTCCAACGGGAAGGCCCCACAACGGGATCCAAACGGATTTGAGGAGCTGGAGTCGGAGCCGGTGCCCCTCCCTAACAATGGATCCCTCCAACCGGAGGTCGTTGACGCCCCTGTCACTATGCAGGACTGGAAGGCCCTGTTGGCCGCCTGTCGGGAAGCCGGAATGCTCTGGGGTACGGCGGTGGAGTTCATCGCGAGCACGACAGGGATCCCCGTAGAGAAGCTGGATCCCTCGCGGGTAACGCGGGGACAGTACCAGCAGGTCATGGAGAGAGTGAAAAACTTCCGACGCCCCTAGCTCTGTGGATGGTAAACCCCGCCATTTAGATCGGGGAGGGATAGCCGCTCCGTACTGCTTAGCGGTCGGAGTCGGGTAGTTTACTCGGTAGTCACCGCTGGCTGAACGGATCCCTGCCCATGCGGTGGATCCGCGCAAAAAGCCACCGCCACCTACCTGATCCCCTGAACTGGGCTCACGCTGGACAGTCGATTCGCCTTGTCATATAAGGATCGACCTAGGCCAAACTTCGCTGCCGCCCGACGGAAAACCATGGCTTCCGCGTTCGATACGGGATCCCCGTAGTTGTCGCAATCCAGCAGTTCGCAGCCAGTCGCCTCGCGGCTGATCGAGCCGTCGGCTGTGCGGTCTACGGCCGAGGATCGCGTTGCCGCTACGCGGCGCTGTCGCGGTCGCGATAGCGGCACGGAGTGCATTCGCGTCAGCGGCGCGTAGCGCAAACTGCTGTGTCCCTTCTGTGTCCCTCTGTGGATCCCTACAAACACCACAGGGGGAGCGGTTGCTCCCCCCGCAGTGGTAGTGAATGGAGGTACCCCTGTTGGGCCCACTATTACCTTAGCACCCTCGGGTCGTAGGCCAATCTGGGGCCTCAACCTGCAGGTGGCGGGGATCCCTTCCAGTGCTGGACGGCTGTTATCAACTGCAAACAGCACCGGCACGCTTTGGCGAGGTCGGATCCCCACAGCCGTATGTCACAGGCGGATCCGCAGCTGTTGGGCCATATCCGCCACCATTACCGCCTCCCCATGCAGCAGTGTTCCATCCAATCCGACGACCACCAGCATGGGGCCGTCGTCCGAACGGTACCCAAACTTCAGCACCGCCTTGGAAAAGTCGGGTTGGCCAGGCTGTTGACCGGCTGCAACTGCCGCCAGCCCACGCGCTATGGCGAACACCCAACTCCGATCGAGTAGGTAGCCTGGACAGTCGGCGGGGATCCCTAGCCGGGCCACCATCGAGTCTTCATCCAGGCCTAGGTTGGCCGCGATGGCCACCAGTTCCTTGTAGGCCGCCACGCCGAGATACCGGCTTGGCGGGGGATAGATGGCTTTGGCCGCCTCTCTGCTGGCGGCTGGAGGCGGAGGCGGTGGAGGTGGTGCAGGTTGGGCAGGCTGGGCCACCTCCAGCCTCTCTAGCCACTCGATAACCTGCAGAAAATGCCGCCAAGTAAGCCGGGAGGGATCCAGCTCCGCCGGTGGGATCCCGGTCGCCCATGCGATCACCCGCTGTGCCTCCCCCCAGCTCAGCCCCAACTCCAGGCAGGCATCCTGGAGGCTATCCCAGGCTTGCTCCGTAATCGGATCATCGTCACCCTCTGCGTCAGCAGCCGCCGGTTGAGCCAGATCTAGATGGGATGTGGGCTGGCCGGATGAAGGCGGAGTGCACGCAGCGGATCCCTGGGTCTCCGGCCCAGATCCGGTCACCATTAACGCGGTGGATCCCTGTCCTGGCCGAGAGGAAACTGCCAGCCAGTCGAGCGGCACTCGCCGGCGGCTCCCACTAACCCAGACGAATGCCTCCCGCTCAGTTGTTCGCTCCAGCGTTGCCTTTCTCCCACGGAGCGACGGCGGGACAGGATCTTGCGCTAGAAAGCGTACCTGTTGCCCGTTAACAGCCTGACGGCCGGAGATATCTACCGCGCTACGCACTTGAATGCCTAAAGTCGTTGGGACGTACTTTGGTCAGTTCTAGCCGAACGCTGTTTGCAACTGCAAACAGTACCCCTACTGCAGCGCTTCCGGTGGGCCAAACGGCGGCGGTGGCCCAGCTTTGTTGTTAGGGGATCCGTCCAGGCGGCGGCGGCAAGAGTGGATCCCACCGCATGGGCGGGGTAGGATCTGGACGCTGTTTTCAACTGCTAACGTCACAATGGTCTCTCCCATGGTGGGGGCGCGGATCCCCCCAGAACTGCACCATCAACTTCTGGAAGTAGCCGCGCGACTCCAGGTAACGCCATCTGAAGTTCTCGTGGCGGCCCTCAAGCAGTACCTGGAGAGGCTGCAAACACCTGTTAACAGCCCAGCGGTTGCAGGGATCCTCGACCGTCTGGAGCGTCTAGAACAGCGGGTCGAGGCGCTGGAATCGGCCGTTCGCGTCAGCGGGACGGAGTCCAATCACCATCGCGTCACGGAACAACAGCGCCTGGCAAACCCTCCCGCCGATCTGGATGTCCTCTCCGTGATGGAGCTGCGGCGGTTGGCTAGGCGAGTGATCGGGCCAGGAGGAGACAGGGATCCCACCACCGGCCGACATCTCCGGCGGGCGGATCTGTTGGCGGAACTACAGAGGATGCTTGGTCGGGCATGAGGAGTCTGTCGCCGGCAGAGGGATCCAAGGATTCGAATCCGGCCAAGCCTCCCGGATACTCCGGTTAATTCCTGCTTATCAGGACGTTAGTCTCTTCTTCGTCACCCTTCGTCACCGGTCATCACAGGGGTCTGCCTAAAGGGGCTATCAGATCCCCTTCCACCACTCATGACGAACCGGTTGTTCGCGCTTAGTAGCTAGGTGGGGTGACTACCGGTGCCTACAGGTGACTACGCGGTAGTCACCGCCAAAACCCGCTCTGTGCAAGGGTTTGGGGGCATTCGGTGACTAAGTGACTACGCATGACACCCCAGACTCCATTGGCCGAATGAGAACAGGGATCCCAGCGTGGATGGGATCCCTGTGGGGAGCGTAAGTTGCTTTGGAGTGGTGCCAATGGTGGCGGCTAGGATATCACGGTACCTTGATAGGACGGCCTGGTGTTCGAGCGGTTTGCCGACCATGATGCCGGTTGGATCCCTGGTCGGGTTCGCGTAGCCACTGTTGAATTCGACGATGTTTACCTTGGAGACCGCACATGTCAGAGCTCGAACGTTCTCTGTTCCAGCACGACATCGAAATGTCCGGCCGGTTGCTGCCTCCCTTGGAAGCCACTGAAGAGGATCCTCCGGAAGCTGGTGTGCCGGGTACCGGTAACCCGCTGCAGGCTCAGGTTTCTTTTTCCGAGCTGCTACCGAATACTCTGGGGGCGACGCTGCATCAGTTTGCAGAAAGACTAGGGGTCCCCGCTGAAGCCTGCTATTTGGTGGTGCTCTGCGCGGCAGCCAGTCTTCTCCCCAGTCAGACTCGACTGGTGCTCGACCCACGCTTTGGGTTAGAGGCGCCCCCGATCCTATGGGGCGGCTTGGTCGGGGATGCGGGTAGTAAAGAGTATCGCATCGTCAACACGTTAACTCGACCTCTTGAGGGGCTTCAGATAGAGCACAGCATCCAGTACCAATCCCAGCTTAACGAATACAAGGCAGCCATGCGGAGGCGTATGAGAGGAGCACCCATAGGGGATCCCATTGAGCGTCCTAAGCCCATCACACTCTACACCCACGACTGCACGATAAGTGCGATAGGACGAATCTTGAGTCGACAACCGGAGTGGGGGCTATTGCTCAAACCGGATGGGCTGGGGGATTTTCTACAGGCAGCGAGGGCTCGGCAGAGTAGGCGAGGGACCAATCTCCCCCAATGGTTGCGGCTGTACGATGGCTGTACCTTGAAGATCGAACGCGGGGCCACCGACCCTATCTTTGTGCGTTACCCGTCCGTCAGTATCGTGGGCGGGATCCAGATGTCTGTCCTCCGGGCATTCGGGAATAAGTTCGTAAACCTGGGCCTCAACCTCTGGCCCCGCTTCGCTTGGGCGAGGGTGCCGTTTGTGCTCCCGATAAGTGGGCCATTTCCACACCCCCAATGGATGCTGGCGGTTGTCTACCACCGCCTACAGAAATTCCCGCCGACGCAGCACAAGTTGGACAGGGAGGGGCAGGAGCTTTGGAATGAATGGGCTTGCAGGTTCATTGAGCCTATCCTTAGCCAGCCGGTCGACGTGATCCGGGTAATGCACGCCGAGACGAAAGAACGGGCGGCACGTATTGCCTTAGTGCTCCATTGGCTGGATGCAGCATGGCCCGGAGTGCCCCCTAGTGAAGTTATTCCTGCTAATACTTTGGGCAGAGGTATAGAGCTTGCCCTATGGCTACAGAGGCAGTCTGAGACCATCTTCTCTGAGGTATGTGGATCCATCTGCCAATAGACCTACGGTCGCCAACGCGGCCGCTGGGACGGGGACGGGTAGTGGATCCTTGGCCTACGGAGAGAGGCTGCCACCACGCGGTGGATCCCACTCAGGCAGCGACTACAGAGTGACGAACGGGTGACGAACGGGTGACGAAACCTTCGTCACCAACTCAAACCCGCTCCAGACAAGGGTTTCGGGCTTTTGGGTGACGAAGTGACGAAGGTGACGAAGGTAATGAAGGAGAGAACTACTTCTGTGCGCAGCCGGCGTGGTAGCCCTAGAGGGAGCAACTACTAGGGGGTGGATCCCTGCTGCCGCCACCGCGTCCAGGAGTTCGGGATCCGAGCAGTCTTGGGGTGGATCCCCATTGCCAACCCCATCCCCCGTAGTCACTGTAGTCACTTAGTCACCAAATGCCCCAAACCCTTGCATAGAGCGGCTTTTGGCGGTGACTACCGTGTAGTCACCTCGTAGTCACCAGTAGTCACTGGTAGTCACCCTTTGCACGCCACGGCAAGTGAGGACTAGTGCAGCCAGAACGAGATGGCCGGTGGAAGGGATCCACCGCCGATGCCACGATGTCCTCATTCACTCGCTCCGCCTAACGGTGGAGCTGGCTGTGGCTATCATCACGGGCGCGTCAGAAAGCAGAGCGACTACCCGGTGACTACCGGTGACTACCGGGTGACTACCGCGTAGTCACCCGCTCAAAGTCGCTCCACACAAGGGTTTCAGCCGATCGAGTGACTACGGTGACTACGGTGACTACAGGGGAGAGATATCTTCCTGCATCCAGCCGATGCAGCAGGGTACGGCAACGCGGGCTAGGTGGCGGATCCCTGCTGCCCTGACCCGAACAAGGTTGCGATACTGCACGGGGGATCCCCCGGCGGCTATGGCGCCAAGCGTGGTCGGTGACTACCGGTGACTACGTGGTGACTACCGCGTAGTCACCCGCTCAAATCCACTCCACATAAGGCTTTCAGCCGATCGAGTGACTACGGTGACTACGGTGACTACGAAGTGAGAGATATCTCCCCGAGTTGGTTGAAGCAGCAGCCAAACAACGGCAATGCGGACGATAGATCCCTGCCGCACTCCGCTCTGGGGTAACTTCCTACGGGCTCCGGCTACACAGCTACCGGCAGCCAAATCTATGCCAACTTAGGCCGCCTACAGACAAAAGATGTGGCTTAAACCGACATTAAAATTCGAGGACTAAACCGTAGAAGATAGGCGTGGAAAGGCTTTGGCGACTTTCAGGCATCAGTTAAAATCCAAGAAAAGTAGGGACCCCAGTCGGAATGGGATCCCTAGAGTACAACCACACTCGGAGTACAAAGATGCTAACAACTAGAGTACCACGA
>NZ_JBSSCC010000066.1:0-7944 GCF_054059455.1 Thermostichus sp. MS-CIW-23
TCGGGCCTGTTTTGTTCTCTGGTAGAGCAGAGCAGGCTCAGGGCTACTGAAAGCCCGCTCCGTACCGCTTAGCGGTCGGAGTCGGGTAGTTTACACCCGTTCCACATCCCAGAAGAAGAGGGATCCCGCTATAACCACCCCGTCTCCTTGCTGCTCTGGCCGGCTCACACCCCGTCGAGCCCCGTACGGAGCCAGGCCGGTGAGTCGTCCTGAGCAAAGCATCCATCCAGTGGCTTAGACTACACTAGTAAGGACTGACCCATCGCTTGGACTGGCATGATTCCCACCGTTATTGAGCAATCTGCGCGAGGCGAGCGCGCCTTTGACATTTACTCGCGTCTCTTGCGGGATCGGATCATTTTCTTGGGCACCCAGGTGGACGACGACATTGCTAACCTGATTGTGGCCCAGATGCTCTACTTGGAGTCCGAAGACCCTGAAAAAGACATCTACCTCTACATCAACTCCCCCGGTGGCTCTGTCTATGCTGGCATGGCCATTTACGACACCATGCAGCACATTCAGCCGGATGTCTCCACCATCTGCATTGGTTTGGCTGCCAGCATGGGAGCCTTTCTGCTGGCAGGGGGCACCAAAGGCAAGCGCATTGCCCTTCCCCACGCCCGCATCATGATCCACCAACCCCTTGGTGGAGCTCAGGGGCCAGCTACCGATATTGAAATTCAGGCCAAAGAGATCCTCTTCATCAAAAACAGTCTCAATAGCTTGCTGGCCTACCACACCGGTCAACCTCTAGAGCGCATCGAACGAGATACCGACCGCGACAACTTCATGACCCCAGAACAAGCCAAAGAGTACGGCCTCATCGACCAGGTGATCAGCAAGAGACCCCAGCCAACCCTGGCAGCCGTTTCTTGACCGTCCAGGCCCTGCGGGTGGGTTTGCTCTGCTCCCTCAAAGAAGGGAGCTTTTGGTTTTGGCCGGGGATCCCACCCAAAGGATATTAAGAAAGCCAAAGAAATCTGTATTCTCAGCGGGAAGCAGGGGGTCTTACTTTAATTAAACTAATCAAACTCATAAAGAAAGTAATGTTCAGCCCACTATTGCGGATGGTAGCTTAGGATTAAACCTATATAGAGTTGTGTTTGCCGAGATTCTAGCTTAGGCGCTGTATAAATTCCTTTCCGCTGGGTTTGCAAATCCAGGGAGTCGAAGCTAGTGATTGAAGGCGCTCGAAAAGAAGGGTTTAGGGCTTCCATCCGCCGGGATGAAGAGTGTCTTAAAGCCCAACTTTGGCCTCATGGTTGTGGGGCGGTCTTATTCACGGAAACTCGGCGGTCTCGAGTTTTGGCCCTGAGTTTTTCCTCTTGGTTGCATCCGTGAAGGGCATTTTCTGGTTCTGTAATTCGTTCAGAGGGAGATCAACGTGGCCTACTCAGCAACCCAATCCAAAAGCGGCTATCAAGCCGGTGTGAAGGATTACCGACTCACCTATTACACTCCCGACTACACGCCTAAGGATACCGATGTCTTGGCCTGTTTCCGGGTTACTCCTCAGCCGGGTGTTCCTCCCGAAGAGGCCGGGGCGGCTGTGGCGGCTGAGTCTTCGACAGGCACCTGGACAACGGTATGGACAGATTTGCTGACCGACTTGGATCGGTACAAGGGCCGCTGCTATGACATCGAGCCGGTTCCCGGCGAAGACAACCAGTACTTCTGCTTCGTCGCCTATCCGCTGGATCTGTTCGAGGAAGGCTCGGTGACCAACATGCTCACCTCGATTGTGGGCAACGTTTTTGGCTTTAAGGCCCTAAAGGCGCTGCGGCTGGAAGATGTACGAATTCCGGTGGCCTACCTGAAAACCTTCCAAGGCCCTCCCCACGGCATTCAGGTGGAGCGGGATAAGTTGAATAAGTATGGCCGTCCGCTGCTGGGCTGCACCATCAAACCCAAGTTGGGCCTTTCTGCCAAAAATTACGGGCGGGCCGTGTATGAAGCTCTGCGGGGCGGCCTGGACTTCACCAAAGATGACGAAAACATTAACTCCCAGCCCTTCCAGCGCTGGCGGGATCGCTACTTGTTCGTGATGGAGGCTGTCCACAAGGCCCAAGCGGAAACCGGCGAGATCAAGGGCCACTATTTGAACGTGACAGCGCCCACCTGCGAAGAGATGTTCAAGCGGGCCGAGTTTGCCAAGGAGTTGGGCGCCCCTATCATCATGCACGACTACTTGACAGCTGGCTTCACTGCCAACACCAGCTTGGCCAAGTGGTGCCGGGATAACGGCATTCTGCTGCACATTCACCGGGCCATGCACGCGGTGATCGACCGGCAGAAGAACCATGGCATCCACTTCCGGGTGTTGGCCAAGTGTTTGCGCATGTCCGGTGGCGACCACCTGCACTCTGGGACGGTGGTGGGCAAGTTGGAAGGCGACCGCGCCATCACGATGGGCTTTGTGGATCTCATGCGGGAAAACTACGTAGAGGCCGATCGCTCCCGCGGCATTTTCTTCACCCAAGATTGGGCTTCCATGCCAGGGGTGATGCCGGTGGCTTCCGGTGGGATCCACGTTTGGCACATGCCGGCGCTGGTGGAAATCTTCGGCGACGACTCGGTGCTGCAGTTCGGCGGCGGAACCTTGGGGCACCCCTGGGGCAATGCGCCGGGCGCAACCGCCAACCGGGTGGCCTTGGAAGCGTGTATCCAAGCTCGTAACGAAGGTCGAGATCTGGCCCGCGAAGGCAACGACATTATCCGGGAAGCAGCCAAGTGGTCGCCAGAGCTGGCGGCTGCCTGCGAGCTGTGGAAGGAAATCAAGTTCGAGTTCAAGGCCGTCGACACCCTCTAGAGATCTGCTGGGGGCAAGGGATCCCCACGGTTCTCTTGCCCTGCTGGCCCCCTCCCTGGATCGGCAATGGATCTGAAACAGATCGCCAAAGACACCGCCAAGACCTTGATCAGCTACCTGACTTATCAGGCGATGCGCACGGTGCTGGCTCAACTGAGCGAAACAGATCCCCCCAGGGCTCTTTGGCTACAGCAGTTCTCCGCTCGGCAAAACCTTCAGGATGGGGAAGCCTACCTGCGGGCTTTGCTGGCTGAGCGTCCTGAGTTGGCCTATCGCATCATGACCGTTCGTGAACACATTGCTGCGGAGGTGGTCGATTACCTGCCGGAAATGGCCAAAGCCGGCATCCAGCAAGCCAACATGGAGCACCGCCGCAATCATCTAGAACGGATCACCTCAGCAACAGGATCCCTACCCGTTACCCACCCGGAAGCGGGATCCCCCCCACAAAACCCTAGGCTCGAAACGGAGTGACACCGATCATGCAAACCTTACCAAAAGAGCGCCGCTACGAAACCCTCTCCTATCTGCCGCCGCTGACGGATCTGCAGATCATCAAGCAGGTGCAGTACATCTTGGATCAGGGCTACATCCCGGCCATAGAGTTCAACGAATCGTCTGAACCAACGGTTCGCTATTGGACGCTGTGGAAGCTGCCCCTGTTCAGCGCCACTTCTCCCCAGGAGGTGCTCAGCGAAGTGCAGGCTTGCCGCAGCGCCTACCCCAACTGTTTCATTCGCGTGGTGGGGTTCGACAACATTAAGCAGTGCCAAGTGCTCAGCTTCCTGGTCTATAAGCCCAGCGGCCTGCGCTAAGGGAGCTCTGGTCAGCGAAAGGGGAGAGCTTCTCCCCTTTTGGTCAAGCCTCCTGGCTTGACTTCTTTGTATGGCCGTTCTCGGTGGCACGGCAATAGAGACCGTGGTTCGGTAATGGTCATGTACAACGTTGCCGTCAACGGGCAACCGGGGTTGGGAACCAGCCTCGTTGGTCTCGGATGTTGCAGCACTCCTTCAGAGACCTGCGGGTCTATGAAGCAACTGGGACAGAGGAAGGGACAAAAACCTCACTGTTAAGGGGATGGGGCACTAGAAACCCCATCTGCCTATACGGTGGGGTAGTTCATGGTGACCCTATTTCTAGGATCCGATGCCCATAAGGGATCCCAGCCCTACCGCCAGAAGAGCGGCCAAAGTTGTTTGAATGCCGTTCACGACTTCGTTGGTCATCCAGGCCAAACGGGGTTGTAACACCACTCCCATCCAGCTTTCCGCCAGGGTGGCCAGGATCCCAGCCAGCCAGCAGATGCCCAACCAAAATGGGCTTTCCCCCACCCACTCCCCGCCAATCCCCCAGGCCAACCCGGCCATCCCTGCCGCTGCCGCCACCCCCGCCAGGGATCCCTCTAGGCTCACGGCTCCTTCTGTGCCCGCCGGCACGGACTGGAAGGTGGTGATCAAAAAGGTCTTGCGGCCATAGGCTTTCCCCACCTCGCTGCTGACGGTATCGGCCAATTTCGCTGCAAAGCTGGCGCTGTATCCCAACCACCACAGGGGATGCGGGAAGAAAGCGTATCCTAGCGCACATACTGCCCCGGTTAAAGCGGATCCCCAGACGTTCTCCGGCCCTCGCGCCCCCTCTCGCTTTTCGGCGATCCCCTGCGCCTGCTTGCGCCGGATCCCTAGCTTGGTTACGGCTGTTCCCACTAAAAAATAGGCAGCTACCACCGCGTAGCCCCGCCCCCCCAGCCCCCCCCACACCAGCAGGCCCAGAAGGCCCGCGTGGATGACCCCTGCTCGCGTCAAAGCCTTCTGAGGGCTCAGCAGACCCAGCACCACCAGAGCCAGGTTGAGCCAGAGTGCCACCCCCCACTGACTCAGAAGCCACGCTTGCCACATATACCCTTAAACTTTAGCCACAGCAATTTGGCCAGATAATTCTCAGCACAAGCACCAATATAGCAATCCGTGTTAAATCGCAAAAAAATCTTTTATCGACTAAATGCCTCTCCCTGTAAACGTGCCGGTCAAATCTCCCACCACCCTCCTATTCCTCAAGGATAAGATGCTCTAAGTCAGGGTCTTTCCCAAACTCCCAAGCAACTCCAGCGATGGAATCTCTGGTGTATCATTTTCCATATCTTTTTGGGAGGTAGCGCCACGGGGATCCAGAGCGAGCTATTACAGCAGGCCTTGGATAAACTGTTTGCATCCTGCCTCTTTGCCGATGTGGATCTGGATTCTGTTTTCAGGAAAGCTATAATTTTTTGCTATTTTATTTGCTGTGATCTGCAGCAAGATAACTCATCAGACCTTACCCAAAAACTGTCCTTATCATAACTAAACTAAATGCAAAAAACCTAACGACTACACCTTTTGCCGTTCAACTGGGATCTTCAGCCAACGGCTTAGTTCCGAGGCCAACCACTCCAGCTCTGGCTCCTGCAAAGGGATCCCCGCTCCCAACTCGTATTTGCGGTTGCCCGCCCAGATGTTCAACTGTGGGCTTTGGCGTGGGATCAGCTCTAGCCGGTCAATATCCCATCGCCGACTGGGGGGAACATTGCCAAACCTCAGGCCAAACACCTCGTGAGCCAGGCGAATGTATTTTGTGTCGATCCGTAGGTGGACTTTGCCGAATAGACCGTAGAGGATCACGCCCACCATCCCCAACCCCACCGTCCAGAAGGGCAGCATGAATAGGCCAAACACCAGATTGGCCGGAAAAGGCGCAAGCCCAACCGATATGATCGTGAAAAAGGTGATGAAGGAGTTCCAAGCGATGGCGAAAGGCAGCAACACCAAAACACCGATTTGCCGGGCCGGGATCACCACCTAAAAGGTCTGTTCGGACTTGTGCAGTTGAATCCGGCTGCCTGCTGGCTGTCGAGTAGGGACTGCTGCCGCGTCTGAGGGAGTCAAGGCGGGACGACGATCCAAATGCTCCAGCGCCTCCAGGGCCTGCCGGGCGGAAGCAGGGCGATCCGCCACCACAGGTTCCGTCATCCACCGCAGCCAGTCGCGAAAGGGCGGGCTCAGTTGCACCGCTTGCTCGAACGCAATCCGGGATCTCTCCTGGGGCAGATCCGCCGGGTGTTGGCCGGTGAGCAGGTGAATCAGGGTGGCACCCAGGCTGTAGAGGTCGGAAGCGGGCACGGTTCTGCCGCCAAATTGCTCCAGGGGCATGTAGCCGTAGCTCCCCACCACGGTGTAGGATCCCTGCTCCCGGGGGGCAGCCGCCTGAACCGAGCCAAAATCCACTAGGTACACCTGCTGGTCGGATCCCAAGAGAAGGTTGCTGGGCTTGAGATCTCGGTGAATGACGGGGGGATGGAGTTCGTGCAGGTAGACGAGAATGCGCAGCAGCTTTTGCGCCAGCTCCCGCACCTCCGGCTCGGCAAAGCGCCGCCCTTGCTCCATCCACTCCTGCAGCGAGGGGGCGTCGATGTAGGTTTGCACCAGGGCCAGGCCCCGTCCTCCCTCTAGGCTGATCTCGAAGTGGTCGCGGTATTCAGGAATGGCTGGATGGGAGAGGGTCTGCAGGATCTGGGCTTCCCGCTCGAACAGCTTCAGGTCGGCCCAATCGAAGTCTGGCCCGAAGAGCAGCAGCTTGATCACCACCTGTTCCGAGGTGAGCAAATCCTGAGCCAGGTAGGTGTGTCTGCCGCTGCGCTTGCTCAATCGCCGCTCTGGTCGATAGCGCTGGCGCCAAATTGGGCGCTCTGGAGCCATACCCCCTCCTCAGGTCCGACCCTGCTGGTTGCTTCAGCTTTAGCTTATCTTTGTCCCTTTTGGATCCCTGCCGCCGCGCCCCTCAAAAACCGACTAGAGTGAGTGAAGAGATGTGAAGTAAGCTCTCAGGTTGTATGGCCTCGCACCTGAAGATTCAAAAAATCCTTTATGTACGGCTGCCCTGCAACCCCATTTTTCCCATCGGGGTAGTCTATCTGGCGGATCACGTTCACAAGCTGTTTCCCCATGTCGAGCAGCGCATCTTCGATATGGGCACCTTTCCGCCCCTAGATTTTCGCCGCCGCATGCTGGAGCAGATCGACCAGTTTCAGCCGGATTTGCTGGTTTTCTCTTGGCGGGATATTCAAGTCTATGCGCCGGTGAACGGGCGGGCCGGCAATCTACTGCAACACTCTTTTGAGTTTTTCTACGCCCGCAACCCCCTGAAAAAATTGCGGGGATCCCTGAATAGCCTCAGGCTGGTGCTGGCCTACTATGGCGAGATTTGGCGCAACACCCGGCTGGTCTGGCAGGGGATCCGCAGAGCCAGGCGCTACAAATCTCACGCTGAAGCGGTGTTGGGGGGTGGGGCAGTCAGCGTCTTCTATGAACAATTGGGCCGCTATCTGCCCAAAGGCACCATCATCTCGGTAGGGGAGGGGGAAACCCTGCTGGAAAAAGTCATCCAAGGGCAAAGCCTAGCCACAGAGCGCTGCTATCGGGCCAAGCTGGAGTAACCTCGCCCAGGTTTGATCCACGAGCCGCCTCAACCTCTGCAAAAAACCGCCTGTGATTACACCTACATCACCGCCATTTGGCCGGAAATTGACTACTACCTAGAAGGGGGCGACTTTTACATTGGGGTACAAACCAAGCGCGGCTGCCCCCACAACTGCTGCTACTGCATCTACACCGTCATCGAAGGCAAGCAGGTGCGCCTCAACCCTGTGGATGAGGTGATCCGAGAAATGATGCAGTTGTACGAGCGAGGAGTGCGAAACTTTTGGTTTACCGATGCCCAGTTTATCCCTGCCCGCCGCTACATTGAGGATGCGGAGGAATTGCTGCAGAAAATTCTTGATGCCGGCATGACCGATATCCGCTGGGCTGCCTATATTCGGGCCGACAACCTCACCCCAAAGCTGGCTGAGCTCATGGTGAAAACCGGCATGAGCTACTTCGAGATCGGCATCACCAGCGGATCCCAGGAGCTGGTGCGCAAAATGCGCATGGGCTATAACCTGCGCACGGTACTGGAGAGTTGCCGCTACCTCAAACAGGCAGGATTTAACGACCTGGTTTCGGTCAATTACAGCCTTTTAATTTAAAATAGGGTACAGGTATTCAAGAGGAAGGAGAGAAAGGAATGCCGACTCATTCTTTGGATTTGCGGCAAAGAGTTGT
>NZ_JBSSCC010000067.1:0-7426 GCF_054059455.1 Thermostichus sp. MS-CIW-23
GAAGTAGGGGATTCTCATGCGGACGAAGGGACTTGAACCCTTACGCCTTGCGGCACTAGATCCTAAGTCTAGCGCGTCTGCCGTTCCGCCACGTCCGCAAAACCTGCATGACCCAACTGGCTACCTGCGCCAGCATTCCAGTTGGAGCCTGCCCACCTATGCTAACCCAAGCCGACTCTGGCTAACCCGGCAGCTGGGCAACAGCAACCTTCAGATCATCTGTGGCGTCCAGAACCACCCAACCTTGCCCCACCGCCCGCTTCCACAGCTCAAAGTGGAGGTGCGGCCCAGTTACCGCTCCGGTCGCCCCCACATAGCCGATGACGGATCCCCGCTCTACCACTTCCCCCGGTGTTACAGCAACTTCGGACATGTGGCCATAGCGAGTGCGCCGACCGCCGGCATGCTCCAGCACAACGGTGATCCCTAGACCCCCCAGGGATCCCGAAGTGACCACCTTGCCGCTTAAAGAGGCCAAGATCGGCGTGCCCACGCTGGCCCCCAAATCCACTCCAGCATGAAACTCCGGCTCTCCGCGGATGGGGTGAATTCGCATGCCAAATCCAGAAGTAATCGGCACCGGGTGAGGTAGGGGGTAGAGCAGTCGTTCGTCACCTGCCGCCAGTTCAGGCAACCTTGGCGTTTGCGGTTCAGGAGCTTGGGGCTGGCTGGGATCCTCGATGCGAATCTCTTGGCCGGGGGCGAGAATGATGCGGCGACCGGAGCTGCGTTCCATCAGCACCACCGGCACCCCACCTTCAGGCTGAGCATGGGGAACCAGGTCATGGTTCTTCTGGGGCTCAATCACGATCTCGCGGCCTACTACCGTCTCTGGGCGGGTTTCTGCCTCAAGGGTCGCAGGGCTGCCCTCTCCCAGGGGAATGGCTCCATCCAGCAGCAGGGCTGCTGCCCCAGGCGTGTCTAGGGCCGGTTCCACCATGGGCGGCGGGGGCAGAGGGGTTGGTTGGGTTTGGGCCAGCAGAGCAGTGGGATAAAACCAGAGCAGAGCCAGCCCCAGCTTCAGCCAAAAGCGCAGCCGCCGAGCTCGGGGGGAGAAAAGGCGCGCCGCCATAACCCAAAGTTTCATCACCGAGTTCAACGCAGGCCACATGAGAAAAAACACTGGAAAAACTACGGGCTGCCGCCCGCCGGAATGGAATAGCTCAAGCGAACTTGATCGGGTGTAAGCGTCAGAATGGATGGCTGCTGTTGCCAATGTCGCTCCCCCCGTGTTTGTACTCGCACCCTTCCATCCTCGGCAAGGCCCAAGATCGTGAGGCTAGTCCCCCTTTCGAGCCATTGGACTTGCGGCTTGACCATCCAGGCTTCGTACTCTGAGCGAACGGAGGCAAATCCCCCTTGCAACCAGACGTGGAATCCCTGCTCCATCCCCTGCAGAACCCAGCCGGCAATCTCAGTGCGATCGAGGGAGCGGTGCGGAGGGGATCCCAAAATTTGGGCTAAGGTGATTGCCCCAATGGGAACGGGGTTGTTGACATTCACCCCCACACCGGCCACCAACCCCAGCAGTTGCCCGCCCCCCCCAAAGCGGCTTTGCACCAGGATCCCCCCCAGCTTGAGCAGAGAATCCGGGCGCTGCTCGTCCACCACCACCAAATCGTTGGGCCATTTCAGCCGCAGCGGGATCCCAAGGTTTTGCCGTAAACGGCCCGCAATGCCCCAGCCCAAGGCCAGGGTCAGTTCCAGCAGCGAGTAATGCAAAGGCGGGGATCCCAGCCAAACGGACAGGTATAGTCCCCCCGGCTCCGAGTGCCACACCCGCCCATGTTGACCTTGCCCAGCCCGTTGGCGGGTGCTGACCAAAACTGTGCCCACTGGCAGCGGCTGTGGGAACCGACGGCCCCAGTCCAAGAGCAGCCGATTGGTGGAATCGGTCACCGCCACTTGCAGCAGATGGCGGCCCCACCGGCCCGCCTGGGATCCCAGCCGCGAGGGGGAAAGCATCTCCGTCCGGGATCAGCTCAACACAATGTCTTCCGCCGGACGCTGGGCCAGCCGCTTGAGGTTTTGGTAGCGCAACATGTCCAGCAGATCATTGCCCGAGCGCCCCTCCAGACGGGCCTCCACATGCAGCGCCTGCCCTAGGGCCTCCACCGCCTGCAGCCGCGGGATCCCGCGCAACACCAGGCGATCCACCGCATAGGCGTCAGCAGCCAACAGACGACGGTCATTGGTTTGGTCGCGGCGCAACTGCCAGAGGGCCAAGCCACTCAAACCACCCGAAACGGTTGCTCCCACGGGATCCTGTTGTACGGCCTCGAAGATCAAGCTCAACCCCCCCAGAGCTGCTATGGCCAGGTAAAAGTCGATCTGCCGCGACACCGCCCGACTGTAGTAGCCCACCTTGTGCAGGAACAGCCCCGCCCGCTGCAGGGGGGTAAATTGCCGCCACTCGTAGGGCTTGATGAACAGCCGCATCTGCCGTTCCCAGGGCATTTGCCGACGGCCTTTGATCACCACCGTTTGCCGTTCCGAGGCGGGCAAGATCTTCACACTCTCCCGCATACTGGCCGGCAGCAGATCCAACAGGCGCTCAATCTCCGCCTGATCCAGAACGTAGTTTTCGTAGCCGTAGTATTCCGAGTTCATGCCGGGCCTGCTCCTCAGCTTAGTCCCATCGCCTGACGCATCTCTCGCACCGCCCGATCCAGCCCCACCAGCACCGCTCGACTGATAATGCTGTGGCCGATGTTCAGCTCCTCCATTCCCGGAATCCGCGCCACTGGGCCGACATTCCAGTAGGTAAGACCATGTCCCGCATTCACCCGCAAGCCCAGCTGAAGAGCCTGTTGGCTGGCCTTTTCCAGGTGGTCAAGTTCCACCTGCCGCTGAGCTGCGGATGAGGCTTCTGCATAGCGCCCCGTGTGGAGCTCCACCCAGCGGGCTCCCACTTGGGCAGCAGCGGCAATTTGGGTCGGATCTGGGTCGATAAACAAGCTGACGGGAATGCCGGATCCCTGCAGTTGGCCGACCACATCCCTGAGGCGCGACACCTGCCCCGCCACATCCAACCCACCTTCGGTGGTGATTTCCTCCCGCCGCTCAGGAACCAAAGTGACGTAGTCAGGCTTAATCTCCAGGGCAATCGCCACCATCTCCTCGGTGGCTGCCATCTCTAAGTTGAGGTGGGTGCGCACAGTTTGCCGCAGCAGCCGCACATCCCGATCTTGAATGTGACGGCGATCCTCGCGCAAGTGCACCGTAATGCCATCTGCCCCCGCCAGCTCGGCAATCACCGCTGCCGCTACCGGATCTGGCTCCACCGTGCGGCGTGCCTGTCGAAGGGTGGCAATGTGGTCGATGTTAACTCCAAGACTTAACAAGGCTTTACTGCTTTGGGTGTAGAGGAGAATACCCCTAGTATTACATTATTCAATTTACGCCGGTCAGATGAGCCAGGATGCCATGGGCCTCAGGCCGCGAGGGTGTAGGCTTTACTCTATGATCGAGTAGCGACGTCTCGCCTGTGCGGGATCCACTCCGGGCTTGCCATGACTGATCCAGATGCCTCTCTGGCGGTGGGACAACACTCCATTGTTGACCGGGCGCGAGTGCCGGCCTTAATTGCCCAGTACTTGCCGGTGGAGATCTGCATTTACTACCAAGTCGTCCCCTTGGCCCTGGATACCGACAGCCTCATCTTGGGCATGGTGGATCCCCAGGATTTGGCGGCGTTGGACTATGTGAGCAAAATGCTGGCCTATTCCCAGATTTCCGTCCAGCCAATCCCTCTCACCGCTCAGCAGCAGCAGGATTTAATTGCCTACTACTTCAGCCATCCCCCCGACCCGGCAGAGGTGGAGCGGCTGCGCCTCCAGGCCCAAGCCAACCGGGTGACTCGGGAGGTTCCTGCTCCCGTGTCGGGGCCCCCCACGCAGTTGAGGCCAACCCAGCCTCCGTCCGTCCCCGCCGACGAATCAGAAGAGACAGTACAGCAGTTGCTCAACTCGATGCTGCGGCGGGCTTTGGATGAGAAAGCCGAGCAAATTTTCGTGGAACCTCAAGAGGGGCCTTCTTGTCGAGTGCGCTACCGCCAGCAGGGGATTTTGCGGGATCTGTTCAAAGATCTCTCCGAGTCCATACGAGCGAAGTTGATCACCGCCATGAAGCGGATGATGACGCTGGATCCGGAGTTGATCGGGGAGCCGCAGCAGGCAGAGGTGGAGCGGATGTACCGGGGGGAGCCACTGGTGTTGCAGTTGCGCATCATACCGCAGCGCTCCAAAAGTGGCCAGACTGCCGCCTCTAGAGAAGGGGCCATCTTGAGCATCCTGCGAGGGGAAGCTCTCCAGAAATATCAACAAGGCCAGAATAACCTCCGCGTCTCTGAGACCCTAGCTTTGGCCCAACAGACCTATCAACTGCTGCAACAATTGCAAAGTGCTCTCAGCAACACAGTTGACAAGCTTAAGCAGTACCCCAGTCCGCCGCGGAGCGACTGGCCCCTGATGACGGAGGTGTTGGCAGCTATTCAAGCCCAAGCCCAGATGATCGCCATCCACCAGCAGGACTGGGAAAAACTCAATTCCGGCAGTTGACCCCCCAAAACCAGCCCCGAGCAACATCCCTTCAACGGGATCCCTCCCGCAGCAGCACCAAAATCACTCCGGCAATGATGCTGATGGTGGCACCGGCAATCAGGCTGGTGGCTAGACGTTCCAGCCGTTCCCCGATGGTTTGTGAGGTGTCGAACTTAAAAGTGAGCTTTTCGACATCACCTGAGAGCTTTTCGACATCGCCCGAGAGCTTTTCAACCCGCTCCGAGAGTTTTTCAACCCGCTCCGAGAGTTTTTCGCTATCCCCTGAGAGCCGATCGATCCGCCTCAAAACTTCCTCTTGTTGTTGGGTGAGGCGAGCTATTGCTTGGCTATTGGCCTCGACCAGGCGCTCGACTCGCTCTAGGCGCTCTTCTGTTGAAATCGTCATAGGGGCTAACAGTCGCGAGTACGGTACACCAGAATACCCATCCTATGCTATTACCGGCTATTCGTCTCTCCGGCAGGGGTTTAATGGGAGGGCATCCCATTCTGCTGCCCTGGATTGGGTGCGGTAATCTTGAGATCGTGAAGTCTTGTTCGTTAGCTTCCATGCCGTCAAAAGATCCAACTCCTCTGCCCAAGCCCCAGTCGCCATCAGGGGAAACCCCTGCCAGCTCGGGATCCCGCAGCTGGTGGCAGGCGCAACGGGAAAACCTTCTAACGGTGGTGCTGGCTCTGTTGCTGGCCTTCGGCATTCGCACCTTTGTGGCAGAGGCGCGTTGGATCCCCTCCGATTCGATGCTGCCCACTCTGGAAGAAGGGGATCGGCTGGTGGTGGAAAAGGTCAGCTACCGCTTTGGTTCGCCCAGACGAGGCGATATTATTGTTTTCAACCCTCCCGCCAAACTGAACTTTGACGGGGCCTACATCAAGCGGGTGATCGGCCTGCCGGGAGATCGCATTCGCATCGCCAACGGTGAGGTCATCATCAACGGGATCCCGCTGCGGGAAGACTACATCTATGCCCCCCCCGACTATTCTTGCCCTGGCGAGCGCTGTCCTGGAGTTCCCAATCAGGGATCCGAATTCGTGGTTCCTCCCCGCTCCTATTTTGTGATGGGGGATAACCGCAACGACAGCCAAGACTCCCATGTGTGGGGTTTCTTGCCGGAAGAAAACATCATCGGCAACACCATTTTTCGCTTTTGGCCCCCAAATCGCCTACACTTTTTCGCCCCGCCAAAATATCCTGAGCTTCTTCCAGAGGCCCAAGTGTTGGGCAACACAGCCCGGTAGAAAGCCAGCTTGACCCTGTCGGGACTGCTCAGTGCAGCCGCTCCAGCACATAGTCCACCATCTGAAACAAAGCACGACGCGCCGCAGAGTCCGGCAGGCTATACAGCGCTTCGGCAGCCCGCTGGGCGTAGTCGCGGGCCAACTGACGAGAGCGTGGGATCCCTTCGCTTTGATACACCCACTCCAGGGCCTGCTTCAGGTCTTGCGGGTTGGACAGCTCCCTGAGAATGAGCTCTCGCATCTGGGGAAATTCCTCTAGGGCAAACAGAACGGGTGCAGTGAGGTTGCCCTGGATGAGGTCGGATCCCACAGGCTTGCCAAGCGTCTCTGCCGAAGCGGTGAAATCCAGCAGATCGTCGACAATCTGAAAAGCAATGCCCAGATCCCGCCCAAAATCGAACAGGCGATCCGCCACTTCCTCGCTAACCCCGCTCAGCAGGCCAGCAGCCTTGGAACTGCCGGACATGAGGGAGGCCGTTTTGTAGAAGCTCTTGGCCAGGTAGTCTTCCATCGACACATCCGGGTCGAAGCGGGTGAGGCTCTGGCGCACCTCTCCCTCCGGCAAATCCATGATTACTTTGGAAAGGAGCTTCACTACCTCCAGGTTGTCCAGATTGGCCAAGTACCAAGCAGCTTGGCCGAAGAGGTAATCCCCCGCCAGCACGGCTATCCGATTGTCGAAGAGGGTGTTCACCGTATCGATGCCCCGTCGCACGTCGGCAGCGTCGATGACATCGTCGTGAACCAAGCTGGCCGTGTGGATCATCTCAGTAATCTCTGCCAAGCGCCAATGCCGTGGGGTAATCTCTCCATCTGGGGTGGTGGCACGGGCAATGAGG
Organism: Thermostichus sp. MS-CIW-23; assembly: GCF_054059455.1. Taxonomy (NCBI): domain Bacteria; kingdom Bacillati; phylum Cyanobacteriota; class Cyanophyceae; order Thermostichales; family Thermostichaceae; genus Thermostichus; species Thermostichus sp. MS-CIW-23. The sequence goes on from NZ_JBSSCC010000067.1 coordinate 6,635, forward strand.
AGCACGATGGCTGGCCGGATCCCTTTCCCCCCCGCCGAAAACAGATGTTCGGCAGCCATGGCCAGAATGGGGTGCTTGGCACTGACCAACCGCGTCAGGTTCTGGCGTAAACGCTCCAGATCCGCTTCTACAGGGCCAAAGGGGGAGAGCACAGAGGTCATGGAGCCAAAGTATGATGAGGTTTTACAAAATTTCACATCTTTTCCTATTGTAGAGTACCCCATCGTTCCCGGGGAAAACCAGGCAGTATCATGCAAGCAGTCTTTTGCCCTTCTCATGTCGGATCCCGTTCCCCCACTTCGATCTCATTCCGTTCCGCCGCTCCCTTCAGAACCCGATTGGGAGGAGGAGTGGGAGCTGGCGCTGGAAAAGCCGCCGCTGCCTGGGCGGGCCCAGCCTCACCATCATGATCCCCAGTCTCGGCGCAAGTTGATCAACCGCTTGGCTCGCATCGAAGGGCATGTGCACGGGATCCGCTCCATGATCGAGCAGGATCAGCCTTGTCCAGATGTGCTGCTGCAAATTGCCGCCGTCAAGGGAGCGCTGGATCGGGTGGCGCGGCTGATTTTGGACGATCACATTCGCCACTGCATCCGCCATGCCATCGAGACCGGCAATATCGAAGTGGAGCTGGAAGAGTTGCAGCGGGCTCTGGATCGTTTTATCGGCTAGGTTTTGATGGTCATTTTGATTTAAACTAGGTCGTGTTGATCTTATGTTAGGATAGAGAGAATAATTTATAGAGGAAAGAGGATGAAGTTGGTTTTTTTAGATGAAAACAAATGGCAGAAG
>NZ_JBSSCC010000068.1:0-7283 GCF_054059455.1 Thermostichus sp. MS-CIW-23
TCAATCGTATTCTTGGCCTATGCGTGATGACAACGATATTCACATGGCCGACACTGCGTTTTTAAAGGGCGTCGGCTACGGTCGGCGCTATCCTTCCCCGCCCTGAAGGACGGGGCTTGCCGCGCCTTTTGGTCAGCGGTGCGGAGCACTTTGGAGGCCAAGGCGGGGGCGGTAGTCTATAATCCTGCCAATTCCCCTAATGCGTTCGCGCCAGCGGTGCGGAGCACTTTCGTCGCCATGACTGAGGCTGTCTCTACTGCCGATTCTGCCTTGCTGACCGTACAAGGGCTGCGGGTTTTCTTGCCCAGCCGTGCAGCTGGCGAGCCCTCGGGATCCCCGGTGGTGGACGGGCTGTCTTTCCAGATCGGGATCGGCCAGACCTTAGGCCTGGTGGGGGAGTCGGGATCCGGCAAAACCATGACCGCCCTGACGCTGATTGATCTGCTGCCCAGCTCGGCCCGGGTGGAGGGCAAAATCCTCTTCAAGGGCCCCAACGGAACGGTGGACTGGCTGCAGTTGGATCCCCGGCAACGGCGGCGCTATCGCGGATCCCAGATCGCCATGATTTTCCAGGAGCCGAGCACCGCCCTCAACCCCCTCTACACCTGTGGCCAGCAGTTACAGGAAACCTTGAGGGCCAACACCTCCCTGAGCCCGGCGGAGATCCGCGCCCAAGCCATTCGCCTGTTTGAGGAGGTGCAGCTTTCTCCCCAGATGCTGGAGCGCTACCCTCATCAGCTCTCCGGCGGCCAAATCCAGCGGGCGGCCATCGCCTGTGCCATCGCCTCCAATCCCCAACTGTTGATTGCCGATGAGCCGACCACCGCTCTAGATGTTACGGTGCAAGCGGAAATCCTGCGCCTGCTCTGGGAGCTGCAGCAGCACCGGCAGATGGCCATCCTCTTCATCACCCACGATCTCAATTTGGTGGCCGAACTGGCAGATCAGGTGGTGGTGATGCGCCGGGGCCAAGCTGTGGAACAGGGATCGGTGGAGCAGATCTTTCGGGATCCCCAGCATCCCTACACCCGCGGCCTGTTGGCCTGTCGCCCGGTGTTGGAGCGGCGGTTGCGGCGGTTGCCCACCGTCCAGGATTTTCTGGAAAAAGGGGGATCCCCAGAGGAGCAGTGGCAGCAGGTGGAGATCCCGGCTGCCGTTCGCGTAAGCGGGACGGAGTCCTTAGAGGAAGAACGGCTGCGCCGGCTGTACAGTCAGCCCCCCCTGCTGCAGGTGCGGGATCTGCGAACCCACTACGCCGTCCGTCGAGGGCCATTTGGCCGCCAGGTGGGCGAGATCCGAGCTGTGGATGGGATCAGCTTTGACCTCTACCCCGGAGAGACCTTGGGGCTGGTGGGAGAGTCCGGCTGCGGCAAAACCACCCTGGGGCGAACCCTGTTGCGCCTGGTCCGTGCCAGCTCTGGCCAGGTGATCTACGACGGCGAGGAGCTGCTCCGCTTGCCGCCCCAACGCTTACGTCGTCTCCGCCGCGAGATTCAGCTGATCTTTCAGGATCCGGCAGCCTCACTGGATCCGCGCATGAGTGTGGGAGCCAGCGTCATAGAGCCAATGGCCCTGCACGGGATTGGGAGAAATGCTGCTGAGCGACGAGCACGGGCCCAACGCCTGTTTGAACGGGTAGGGTTGGATCCGGAAGCGCTGGATCGCCCGCCCCACCAGTTTTCCGGAGGACAGCGGCAGCGGATCTGTATTGCCCGCGCCCTGGCCTCGGAGCCCCGCCTGATCGTCTGCGATGAGGCAGTGTCTTCCCTGGATGTCTCCGTGCAGGCACAGGTGCTGAACTTGCTCAAGGATCTGCAGGAGGAACTGGGGTTGGCCTACCTGTTCATCTCCCACGACCTGAGCGTGGTCAAGTTCATGAGCGACCGCATCATGGTCATGAACCGGGGCCGCATCGAAGAGCTTGGCCCCGCCTCCCAGATCTACCAGCAGCCGCAGCAGGACTACACCCGCCGCCTCATCGCCGCGTTCGCGCCAGCGGTGCGGAGCACTTCCCCCAAAGGGAGATCCGTTCGCGATAGCGGGCCGTAGGCCTTAAAAACGCACCCATTTGCCCCAAACGGGTTGAAAAGTTTCCCCTGCATCCGGCTCCGGGCTGGGCAACCCTGCGGGTTAACTTCGCAGTAAGATTTGCAATGAGGCTAAAATTAAGTAAACTTCCAGTCGTAAAGCTTCGGCTCTTTGTTAGCACATTTAACAAAACGTTTTATCCGCAGTTTGGGCTGCAACCGGCTATGGCTCGCATACTCATTATTGAGGACGACCCTTCGATTCTGGATATCCTGCGCATCAATCTGGAGTTGGCGGGCTACGAGGTTGTGAAGGCCACCGATGGGGTGCGCGGACAAGCACTGGCTCTGCAAGTTCTCCCCGATCTGATCATCCTCGACCTGATGCTGCCCCAGGTAGATGGCCTGACCGTTTGTCAGCGCTTGCGGCGGGAGGAGCGCACCAGCGAGATCCCGATTTTGATGCTCACCGCCCTCGGCCAAACCCAGGACAAGATCGAGGGCTTTAATGCCGGTGCCGACGACTACCTGACCAAGCCTTTTGAGGTGCAGGAGCTGCTGGTGCGGGTGCGGGCCCTGCTGCGTCGCTCAGACCGGATCCCACAGGCGGCCAAGCATGGGGAGATCCTCACCTATGGCCCTCTCACGCTGGTGCCGGAGCGCTTTGAGGCGTTGTGGTTCGGCAAAACGATCAAGCTCACCCACCTGGAGTTTGACCTGCTCCACTGTCTGATGCAGCGACATGGGCAGACCGTTTCCCCCAGCGAAATCCTGCAGGAGGTGTGGGGCTACGAGCCCGACGACGACATCGAGACCATCCGTGTTCACATCCGCCACCTGCGCACCAAGCTGGAGCCGGATCCCCGCCACCCCCAGTACATCAAAACCGTCTATGGGGCGGGCTACTGTCTGGAGTTGCCCAACATTGCCGATCCCGTCCCACCGCAGCCAGAGCTGGCGAAAGATTCCCACAAATAATGATTCTTTCATGATTCTTGAGGATGCTGCTCACGCAACTGCTAATCTAGGGGATGCCCTGCTGCAGATTGCGCTCTGAGATCTATGCCTGGTGCCATTCGGTATTTGATGTGCCCACCCGATCACTACGAGGTGGACTATGTGATCAACCCCTGGATGGTGGGGAATGTTCACCGCTCTTCCCGAGAACGGGCGCTGCAGCAGTGGCAGGCTCTTTATCGGCATCTCTCGCAGCGGGCGGAGGTGAAGCTAATCCAGCCGGTGCCGGGATGGCCGGATATGGTGTTTACGGCGAATGCTGGGCTCATCCTGGGATCCACGGTGGTGCTGAGCCGTTTTTATCACCCAGAGCGGCAGGGGGAACAGCCCCATTTCAAGGCTTGGTTTGAGGAACAGGGCTACACCGTCTATGAGCTGCCGCCAGCCCTGGCTTTTGAGGGGGCGGGAGATGCTCTGTTGGATCGGGCAGGGCGCTGGCTGTGGGCGGGCTACGGCTTTCGCTCCATGTTGGAGTCTCACCCCTACTTGGCCAAGTGGCTGGGGATCGAGGTGTTGTCTTTGCGGCTGGTGGACGAGCGGTTCTACCACCTGGACACCTGCTTCTGCCCCCTCTCCGAAGGCTATTTGCTCTATTACCCGCCGGCTTTTGATGCCTATTCCAACCGCCTGATCGAGATGCGGGTGCCCCCCGAAAAGCGGATCCCGGTTCAGGAGGCGGATGCCATTCACTTTGCCTGCAATGCCGTGGATGTGAACGGCACGATCTTGGTGAATCGGGTCAGCCCAGAGCTGGAAGCCGCCCTACAGGAGCGGGGATTTGCGGTGGTGCAGACGGAGCTGACGGAGTTCCTGAAAGCCGGTGGGGCGGCCAAGTGCTTGACATTGCGCCTCGACGAGACGGTGGCTCCCCAAACCGATCCGGTGGCCACGGTGCTCAGCCGGACGGTGACCCTCCAGGGACACTTGGTGGACAGCGACCTGCTCACCAGAGCCGTCGATTGCATTGTCGACAATGGCGGCAGCTTCCAGATCCTCAAGTTTCAGCTTGGGGAAAAACGGCAGAGCACTTCCACGGTGGAACTGGCCGTTTCCGCTCCCACCGAAGAGACCCTGGACACCATTCTCAGCGCCTTGATCGAGCAGGGGGCCCGTCTCTCGGAGGAAACCCAGCAAGATGCCCGTCTGGAGCGGGTGGAGAAGGCAGGGGTAGCTCCCGACGATTTTTATGTCACCACCATCTACCCCACGCAGGTGCGGGTGGCCGGCCAGTGGATCCCGGTGCAGCGGCAGCGCATGGATGGGGTGATCGTGGTCAAGGGATCCGATTGCAATGGCAAGACGGAGTTTTCAGCCTATTGCACCCTGATTCGAGATTTGCAGGTGGGGGATGCCGTGGTGTGTGGGGTGGAAGGGATCCGCACCGTGCGCCAGGCCAGCAAAGAGCGCTCTTCCCAGGAGTTCACCTTTATGGGATCGGGGGTCTCCAGCGAGCGGCGGGTGGAGATCCTGGTGGAGCAGATTGCCTGGGAGCTGCGGCAAATCAAGGAGCGGGGCGGCAAAACGGTGGTGGTGGCAGGGCCGGTGGTCATCCACACGGGCGGCGGATCCCACTTGGCTACCCTGATTCGGGAGGGCTATGTGCAGGCACTACTGGGGGGCAATGCCATTGCCGTTCACGATTTGGAGCAGAATCTCTACGGCACCTCGCTGGGGGTGGATCTGTCGCGGGGCACCCCGGTCAAGGGCGGCCACAAGCATCACCTCAAAACCATCAACCTCATCCGCAAGTACGGCAGCATCCGGGCCGCAGTGGAAGCGGGCGTGATTACCGGCGGGGTGTTCTACGAGTGTATTCGCGCTCAGGTGCCCTTCTCCCTGGCGGGATCCATCCGCGACGATGGGCCGCTGCCAGATACGGAGATGGATCTGATCAAGGCCCAACAGGATTATGCGCGGCTGCTGCAGGGGGCCGACATGGTGCTGATGCTCTCCAGCATGTTGCACTCCATTGGTGCCGGGAACATGACGCCTGCCGGGGTCAAGCTGATCTGCGTGGACATTAACCCGGCAGTGGTGACCAAGCTGGCCGATCGGGGATCCCTGGAGTCGGTGGGGATTGTTACCGATGTGGGCCTGTTCTTGAGCTTGCTGGTGCAGCAGTTGGCGCGTTTGGGGCAGGTGTATGAGCGCCCGCAACCTGCTCTTGCTGCCCGCTAGCCACCCCATCCATAAGCGCTGTTATCTTTTGGGATCCTTAAACTGGGATCCTCAAGCCTCAAAAGGGTATGCCTTTTATTAGCCTGTTGACGGATTTTGGCCTGCAGGATCCCTATGTGGGCATTATGAAAGGGGTGATTCATACCCTTTCCCCACAGGCTCAACTCATCGACCTCAGCCATGGGATCCCGCCTCAGGATGTGGCGGCGGCTCGCTTTGCCCTGATGACGGCCTACCCCTATCTGCCGTCGGGCACCATTCACCTGGCCGTTGTGGATCCAGGGGTGGGGAGTAGCCGCCGGGCGGTAGCCATCCAAACCGAGACGGGCTTTTTGGTTGGCCCTGACAATGGCCTGTTCAGCGGCGTTTTGGCCCAAACTCCGGCGCTGGCTGCTGTGGAACTCAACCGGCCCCGCTATTGGCGCACCCCCTCTCCCAGCCGCACCTTTCATGGGCGGGATATTTTTGCCCCGGTTGCCGCTCATCTGGCCAACGGGATCCCTTTGGCGGAGCTGGGGGATCCCCTAGACGTAGCAGAACTAACCCGCTGGGAGTGGCCGCCACCCCAGATGGAGACCAACGGCTGTCGCGGCCTGGTCCAGGCCATCGACCACTTCGGCAACGGCATCACCAACCTGCCCGGACAGTGGGTGGAAGGTCGAAGCTGGAGCGCCTGGATCAAAGGGATCCCCGTCCGCTCCGTGGCCACCTTTGCTGAGGGAGAAGTTGGGGAAGTGCTGGCCCTGGTGGGCAGCTCCGGCTGGGTGGAGATCGTGCAAAACCGAGGCAATGCCAGCCGGGCGCTGGATTTTAAGGTGGGAGATGAGGTGCGCGTGCAGTGGATCCTCACCCCCAGCCCCTCTCCCGAAAAGAGGGGGATCCTAGGCAGGTTGGCTTTCCACCGTCACGGCTTCCGTCGGAGTAGTGGGGTTTGAGGCGCCCACTTGGACTTTGATCACCCGCGCTGCGTCGGCTTTGGGCAGAGTGAGGGTGAGGATGCCGTCGCGATAGGTGGCCGAGACTTTCTCCGGCTGGATGCGGCGGGCCAGCTTGAGGATGCGTTGAAAAGGTTGGGGCTCCACTTCTTGGTAGCGCAATTCAGCACCTTCAGGGCCGTGAACCTGGATCTCGCCGCTGATGGAGAGCTGTTGAGCCGTGGCCTCGATGTGGAAGCGTTCCCGATTGGCACCGGGCACCCACAACTGGACGGTGTAGGCTTCGCCGCTCTCCCAAACCTGCAGAGGAGTGGGCAGGAAGGAGCGAGAGCGTCCCCGGTTGGGCTCCGCTTGCAGAGCTTGTACCTCGAAAAGCGGGCTGAAGTAAAGAGTTGCCATAGTGTCTCCTAGGGTAAATAGGCTAAGTCATCAATGGAGTTGAGGGAAGCGAAGAGATCTCGGCAAAGAAGGCTTGGCCTGCACTTGGGATTTGAATTCACAAAATCCTGCTCTGATCATCCAAGAAAGCCATCCCAGCGAGGGAGGGCAAACCGATCTGCGATAGGCAGGATCCCCTCACCTCATGGGGAAGAGGGATGAAAACAAACAGGGCAATCCAATGGTTCACTCGAAACATTTTGCTCAAAACAGAATGGGGTAGATGTGAGTGAAAAAAGAAGACCGTTATGGATCCCACTCCCATTCCCATCCGATTTCAGGTGAACGGCCAACCCTATGGGCAGGTGGTTCCGCCGGGGATCACTCTGCTGAGCTTGTTGCGGGAGCTGGGCTGGGTGGGGGTACGCCGTGCCTGCGACTCGGGGGATTGCGGGGCTTGCACGGTGCTGTTGGAGGGGGATCCCGTCCACAGTTGCCTGTACCCGGCGGCGCGCTTGCAGGGCCAAGCCATCACCACCATCGAGGGGTTGGCCAGAGGCGGGGAATGGGATCCGCTCGCGTAAGCGGGACGGAGTCCTTTGTCGCTACGCGACGCTAACGCGAACGCGTAAGCGGGACGGAGTCCTTGCATTTCACCAAATTTTCGGGCTGGAGGCCCGCACCATAGCCGCAGGCTTGGTGTCGGGAGGAAAGCCCTCCTCCATATAGGTTTGCTGGTCAAAAGTCT
>NZ_JBSSCC010000069.1:0-7254 GCF_054059455.1 Thermostichus sp. MS-CIW-23
AAACAGAAAGATCAACTGGTAGTAATCCGTACTGAACATATTATACATTATTTTCAGTATAGTTGAGCTTATTATTGACTAGAGTCATGCTCCCCAAGTTCTGGCTGCCCATACCTGTCTGTTGTTTGTAACCTATGAGTCAGATGTCTGCCCGGTCGGGATCTTACTGGCGCGCAACCCTGACGCGGTGGTTCCCACAGCCTCTGGATCGCTGGGTGGCCGGGATCACCCTCTGCAACCTGGCCATCGGGGTGATCCTGTTGGTGTTGGGCAACCACACAGCTCCTTACGTGCGGGACTTTAACTGGCAACAGCAACGGGTGGGGGCGCAAGAAGTGCAGATGGTGCTCACCTTCAACCGCCCGATGGATCCCGTCAGTGTTGAAGAGCATTTGGAGATCCAGCCCCCTCTGCCAGGCCGAATGCGCAAGCTGGGTCGCCGCTTTTTTTGGACGCTGACAGAACCAGCCCCTTACGGCCAGACCTACCGGGTGCGCCTGCAGGCAGCGGTAGATGAACGGGGCCAGCCCATGGCCCAGCCCTTTGAGGGGGAATTCCGCACGCCGGATCGGCAGTTGCTGGGGATCAGCACCGAACCTGCCCAGCGAGGGCGAATGTTTCTGTTCAACCTGGAGACGGGAGCCGCTACTCTGCTGACTCCAGCTGGGGTCAAGGTAACCCAAATGCAGCCCAGTGCCGATGGCCGCTTCGTGTACTATTTCGCCACGGCTACCCACCCACAGCACCAGGATCTGTACCGGCTGGATCTGGAGGATCTGTCTTCGCAGTTGCTGCTGGATCATCAGGGTTACCAAAACCTGCGCTTCCAAGTCTCGCCGACGGGGGAACTGGTGGTGGCAGAGCGGATCCCGCTGCAACGGGATCCCATGGCTGCCGTCCAGACGGAGCTGTGGATCCAGAAAACGAGCCGGGATCCCTTTGAACGTCTAGAGCTGGATACGGCGGTGGGGGGAGATTTTTTCATTAGCCCCGATGAGAGCAGCCTGCTCATCTCGCAGGGACAGGGGGTGGGGATCGTACCCTTGCATCCACGGGCGGCAGCGGAGAGCTTTCTAGCCCAGTTCGGCCAAACCTTAGCCATCCGCCCCGATGGGGCTTTCGGGGCTTTGCTGCGCTTCAATCCCGACTACACCCGCAGCCTCTCCATCGTCAGCAATACCGGCAACAGCGAGGAGATTTTGAGAACCCAGGGATCCATCCTGAAAGGGGCTTTTTCCCCTCGGGCGCCCATCTTCTACGCCTTGGTCAGTGAGGTCTCTCACGTTAGCGGTGCGGAGCATTATTCTGTTGGCGAGGTCGCGATGGACTCCCCCAGCTACACCGAGTCGCCCCGCCTGCTGGCGATAACGCTCGGCACTGAAGCAGGCAACGCCATAGAGGTGGTTCGAGCCACCTATCCCGTCGATCTGGACTTCAGCATTTCCCCGGATGGACGCATGCTGGCCTACACGCTTTTGGAACCCTTCCCGGGAGTGCCGGATGATCCCTTGGCTCCCCTCAGCCGTAGCGGGCAAGCCATCATGGCCTCGCAAGTGTGGCTGGTGGATTTGCAGGATGGGCTGCCCACTCCTGATGGACAAAGTGGTTCGCACCGCTGGCGGGAACGCCGCCTACCGCTGGGCAGCAGCACGCTGGCTTGGATCCCTTAGGGCGAGAAAGCCACTTGGAGAACAAACCTGCCTAGAATCAAGACAGGGTGTGCGAGGAGAGGTGATATGCGGCTCATTGACGAGCAGGGGCGGCTTTTGGGAAAGGTCAGCCTCTTGGATCTGGGAGCTCTGGCAATTGTGGTGGTGGCCATTGTCGCCGTCTTGTTCTTTCCGGGTCGGCAGGCGGGCAGTGTCGTCCAGGTGGGAGGTGGCCCCACGCTGCCGGTGGAAGTGGACATGATTGTGCGCGGGGTCAGCAGCCGCTCTATGGAACCTTTTCAGGCGGGGCAGAAGGCTGACCTGATCATCCGCAACCAGCCCTACGGCCAGGTGGAGGTGGTGCGAGTGGAAAATGTCAGCCGTACCGTGCCGGTGGTGTTTCCCGATGGACGGGTGCAGAACTTGCCCGATCCCGAAGCCTATCGCCTCGATCTGGTGTTTACCTTGCGAGGGCGCGGCCAGCGGACGGAGAATGGCATCGTCCTGGGCAACAATCGCGTCAAAATCGGTGTTCCCCTAGAGCTAGAGACCTTTGGCTACAACTTGCGCGGCACCGTGATGGACGTGCGGCTGCCGCAATCGTAGAGGATGTCAACCCCAATGCAGCTACAGGAAATTGCCCAAAAATTGGGGTGTGCCTACGAGGGGGATCCCACCCTGGAAATTCACAGCGTGGCCAGCCTGGCGGAGGCTCGCCCAGGGGAGCTGAGCTTTCTCAGCGAGGCCCGCTACCTACCTCTCTTGGAGCAAACCCAGGCCAGCGCCGTCATCGTGGAGGAAGGGCTGGCTTTGCCCTGTTCCATTGCCTGCTTGCGGGGCAGGGATCCCCGTCTGCTCTTTGCCCAGGCCATTGAGCTGTTCTACCAACCCTACCGCCTGCCCGTTGGCATCCACCCCACCGCTGTGATCGATCCCAGCGTCGAGCTGGGGGAGGGGGTGGCAATCGGGCCGCACGCAGTGGTGATGGAGGGAGTGAAAATTGGCGACCACACCCAAATTCACCCCAATGTCACCATCTATCCCCACGTGCGGATTGGATCCCGGTGTCAGCTTTTCGCCAACTGCGTTATTCACGAGCGCACGGAGATTGGGGATGATTGCCTCATCCACAGCGGCGCTGTCATTGGCGACGACGGCTTTGGCCACATTCCTCTGGCAGATGGCTCCTGGCGGCGCATGCTGCAGGCGGGCCGAGTGGTGCTGGAAGACAACGTGGAGGTAGGCAGCAACACCACCATCGACCGGGCCGCCGTTGGCGAGACCCGTATTGGCCGCGGCACCAAGATCGACAATCTGGTGCAAATTGGCCACGGCGTGCGCACCGGATCCCACTGCCTGATCATCGCTCAGGTGGGCATTGCCGGCAGTACCCAATTGGGCCACCATGTCATTTTGGCCGGGCAATGTGGCTTGGCCGGGCACCTGCACATTGGCGATGGCGTGCGTGTGGCCGCCCAAACAGGCGTCACCAGCGATATCCCTGCTGGTCAAACGGTGGCCGGCTACCCCCATCAACCCATTGCCGAATGGCGCAAGAGCATGGCCGTCCAGCGGCACTTGCCTGAGCTGCAACGTACCTTGCGCAAGCTGGAAGCCCGTGTGGCCAAGCTGGAACAGAACGAGGAATCATAAGAGACGGCAAAAGACGTGGATCCACATAAGTCTCCCGCCTTGTCCTGTCGGCCCTAGCTCTGCTCCAGCAACGACCGCAAAGTGTTCAGGTACTCGTTGATGTTGCGCCGGTTGCCGCCGAAATCATATTCCCCAACACGGCCTTCGGAAGTAATGTGTAGACGAGTATGGCCAGGATCCCCTTCTATTGGCGACAGCGAAACCGTTAGATCGTCCACGAACTTAAAAAAGTTGGTGCGGGAGATCCCCTTCACTTCCATCGCCTCAGCATCCACAGAGACCAGTTCCCCCCGCTTCCAAACTTGAAAGGCTTGCTCAGCCGCTTTTAACACCTGGTCTGGGCTAGCTGCAATCACAACTTCCTGTTGGGCGCGATTGTAGGGGGATCCACCCAGGGTGGCCGCTTGTAAGGTGGGGATCCCGCTTGCCAAGCCGAAAAGCAGCACCGCTATCACCACCAAAAGTTTCCAGAAAGACATGCGGACAAAAGGAGAAGTTTACATCTCTTATTATGCCTTTCAGTTAGTAGAACGCTCCTGTTATCACCCTGTCAGCCTGAAGCAGAGCACCTGCCGGCGGTTCTATCGATGGGTTAGCCTACAGCTAATTCGCTTGCCCCGAGTGCAAAAATGCTGGCCCAAGAAAAACTCCAAGAGAAAGCCGAGGAAAAGATTACTCCCCTCACCCGCCAGCAACTGGCGGAGCTCATGCCCTCGGCCCAGGGGCTGCTCAGCGATGAACCCGAAATGGAACACTCCCTGCATGCCCTGCAGCTTTTGATTCTGGTCAGCTGCCTCGCCCGCCTCTGGCAAGACCGCAACGACTACTTCCTCGCCTGGAACCTCACCGTCTACTACAGCCGAGAGCAACTCAAAAATAAAGACTTCCGCGGGCCAGATCTGTTTTTGGTCAAAGGGGTAGAAAACCGCCCCCGCCCTTCTTGGGTGGTGTGGGAAGAAGGTGGCAAATACCCGGACTTGATCATCGAGCTGCTTTCGGAATCGACTGCCAAAGTGGATCGGGGTGAGAAGCGGGAGCTTTACGAAAGGATTTTCAGGACACCGGAGTACTTTTACTATTCTCCGGAGACGCAGGAGTTTATGGGTTTGCGACTGAGGGGGGAGAAGTACGAGGAGATTGAGCCAACGGAGCAGGGCTGGCGCTGGAGCGAGATGCTGGAGCTGTATCTGGGGATCCATAACCAACAACTGCGCTACTTTTTCCCCAATGGGGAGCTGGTGCCTACTCCTGAAGAAGCTGAGAGAATCGAGCGCCAACGTGCTGAGCAAGAGCGACAGCGAGCAGAGCGCCTGGCCCAGAAGCTGCGGGAGCTGGGGGTGGATCCCGATACCTTGTAAGGGTAAAGAGAGGAGAACTGGCAATGACTAACCCGAACCCAATTACTGAGGTGCTGGATCCGGTTTATCTACCCGAGTTGCCCCCCACCCAAGACGAGCTCCCCTACGACGACAGCGAACCTATGGAAAGCTGGCGGCACAGGTGCCAGATGGACTTGCTCATCTCCACTACCCAAACCTGGTTGCAGCAGCGCCCTGATGGCTTTGTCGGTGGCAATATGTTTCTCTACTACAGCTTGGAGCAGACCAGCGGCCGCAATTTCAAAGGGCCGGATTATTTTGTGGTGTTGGGCGTGCCTAAAGGCGAGCGCAAAAGCTGGGTGATTTGGGAGCAGGGCAAAGGGCCGGACGTGGTGATTGAGCTTCTTTCTCCCAGCACTGCCCAGGAGGACAAGACAAGCAAAAAGCAACTTTATGAGCAGATTATCCGGGTGCCGGAGTACTTTTGGTTTGACCCGTTTGAGCCAGAGGACTGGGCGGGGTTTCGGCTGAGGGGCGGCCGCTATGAGCCGATTCAAGAGGATGCAGAGGGTTGCTTGCCGAGCGAGGTTTTGGGATTGTACCTAGTGAAGTGGGAGGGCAGGTTTCGGGACATCGAGGCCACCTGGATTCGCTGGGCCACTGCTGCTGGGGAACTGGTACCCACCGAGGCCGAACTGGAGCGGCAAAGGGCTGAGCAGGCCGAACAACGGGCAGGGCGCCTGGCCCGGAAGCTACAAGAGCTAGGGGTGGATCCAGACGCCCTGTAGACAGCCAAGTAACTCAAGACAACAGATGGATCCCTAGGAGGCCAACAGCAACACAGGTAGCTTTTGAATAGCAGGCCGTAATCCCTTGGGAAAGCGCTCCCGCTTCAAGAGATAGCGATAGTTGAGTTGGGGAATAAGTCTCTCCCATTGATAGGGGTTCAAGCCAGCTACCACTGAACAGAACGGCTCTCTACTGAGCTCTAACCCCTCTTCCATGAGCCTGAGAGCTATGTTGCCTGCAGCTATCTCCAGAGTTTGATTGGCCAGTTGCGGATCCGGATCCCCTAGGAAGATCAGAGCATAGTCTTCTGGCTGAGGACTGCGCAGAATTGGCTCCAGCAAGCCCTCCAGTTCTTGGATAAGCTGCTCTGTCTCCATTTCCCAGTAGGGGAAAAGGCCCACGTTGATCTTGCTCAGGCGGATCCCTTGTGGTTTGGAGGTTTCTGTTAGGCTATCTCTCATCACTACCAGGTTTTCTGAAGGACTTAACCACGCGGGACTAGGCCATTCTTGCAGCTCTAAGCTATCGATCTTCCAACCATAGGGCTCAGCTACACTGTGCAGCCGAAAGAAAACTCCAACTTCCTGCTCAAAGTCATGGACAGCCTTTGCGCATCCTTGCCAGTCTTGATAGTCATCGACCTGGATAAACCCTCTGGGATGAACTTGATAGGCAGGCAAGGTGTCAGCAAACAGCCCTGGCACGGGGACAATGAGATCCCAAACTCCCAGTTCCTTGGCAACCACCTCTAAGTTCTCCGAAATGGGTGCCGCTAAAGCACCGGATCCAAAACCCGTATCGTTGGCACCAACTCCTCGATAATCTCGATCCACCTCTGTTGGATCAGGCATACCTGAGAAGGTATCGAAAGCATATAGCTTGCGAGGTCGACGGCTGTAGTTCTTAATCACCCAGGCCAGCAAAGCTGAGCTTCCACCCCTGCAAACACCACATTCTACAAAGTTCCCAGGAATGTCTTCTTCACAAACCTGCTTAGCCAGTGAATAAAGGCTCCAAAGACGCTCAAAGCCCAGCAAGGTAAAAGATTTAACTTTCTCTAGCACCCTAGACAACTCAAGGTTACAGACCGGATAGTCCTTGAGGTGCTCTGGCAATGTCCAATTCACAGCAGGGTCTGGAATATGCTCAACGGGCTTGACATTGCCTCGCCAGGCCACTCCCATAATTTGCATGGTCTGGTAAATCATCGTGTTCCAGCCCCTGTCTCTCAAGTAATTCAAACCTTCAGCCACATCCGGCGAGGCTAGATCATGAAACAGAATCAAGGCATCCTCAGCAGCATAGCGCTCTGCCACTTGAGCATCCTGCAAGGGGGCTGGTGAGTCATGATTCCCATCGATGAAAATCAGAGACCAGCGACAATCCTCTTGCTGGGCAATCTCCTCCACCTTCCCTGGGCTATAGCCAGGGTAGAGATTGACATTAGAGCGAACTCCAGCCGAGCGAAGAGATTGATCCGCACTTCCATAAATCTGGGGATCGGCCAGAGCAGGATCTACCACATCGAGAATAACTCCTCCTGCCGCCAGGTGCGCAGTTGACCAACCTAGCCAACAGCCGATCTCTAGGGCGTTTTTTCCTTGTAGCTTAAGGGCAGTATTGTACAGAATATGAGCCTCGTCTCGACTAACAAAGCCGATAGTAGGTTGACGCAAATCCGCAGTCCAAAGGTGAGGAACTTCTTTCCGTAGATAAGGCCAGGGATGAGGCCCTGGATCGATAGCAGTCATTACAGCCTTTTAATTTAAAATAGGGTACAGGTATTCAAGAGGAAGGAGAGAAAGGAATGCCGACTCATTCTTTGGATTTGCGGCAAAGAGTTG
>NZ_JBSSCC010000070.1:0-6576 GCF_054059455.1 Thermostichus sp. MS-CIW-23
ACCTGGGGATGGAAGTGATGCACGAGCGGAATGCGCACAACTTCCCGCTGGATTTGGCGGCGGTGGAGGTAGCGCCTGCGGTGCGTGGCTGATGGCCTGACCTGACGCTTCAACAGCATTGGTGGATCCCCCAGCTTGGTCTGGGGGATTTTTTTGTGGTTTCCCTAGCAACAAGAATGAAGTTTCGCCTACCCTCCAAGTGAAGAGGAACGGTTCGAGCCGCAGGGATCAGTGGGTGGCGCTCAGTTCCTTGGTTGGGCAGCATTACAGAGCAGCAGGGCATCTGTATCCCAAAGGATCTGGCCATCAGGAGCCATCCTCCCCAACACCGGCATTCCCACTTGGGCTGCCAGGCGTGGGATCAAAGCTGCATCCAGCTCTGCCAAAGCCTGGGGATCCCCAGTTTCGGTCAGGGATCCAATCAGCACCCACCCCAAACCGCAGGCCTTGGCTTGGCGCAACAGGGCGGCAAAAGCGGCAGCTTGGCTCAGGGCGGCCTCCCGTTGCAACGTCAACAGCAAGCTCAACCCCCACGCATGGGCCAGATCGGCCCAGGTTTGGCCTGGCCCCAGGGGATCGGCAACGCTGCCCGGCAAAACCAGTAGGGGATCTTTTTCTCCTGCCCACTCGGAGATTTGTTGCCAGAGGGCCTTTAGCTGAGCTTCCGAAGGGTTGGGATCCACTCTGAGCCGGCCCCAAGGGCGTTGAACCACCTGCTGCCAAGCGTCGGCCACTGCCGTAGCTCCCGGGATCCCCGGCCAGGTGTTGGCCACCATCACCTTCATGGCTCTGCCTCCCATAGGGCGAGAAACTCCGGCTGGATCTCGAAGCCAAACACCAAAGCCATATCCCGCAGCATGGAGACGGATCCCAGGTTCTGCTGCTTAAACCACCGCATCAACACAAAGATCTTCTGATAGACGAAGATCTCCAACGCTTCTGGGTTGTAAACAATGCCCTCCCGAGGGTTGAATTGGTGGGGCACCATCATAGCCGCGTAACGGGCGAGTTCTCCTTGGCGCCAATTGAGAAAGTAGGGCATCCAGGGGTAGACTGTATCCCAACGAATAAACCACAGGCGCACCTCCGGGATCTCGGACAGCTCCCGTGGATCCTCAGGGCTGCGCGGCCAATCGATGGCGCATTGCACCTGCTGGGCAGCACGCACGGGATCGGCCATCAAGGTTTTCACCAGCTCATGGCCGGGGGTGAGATCCAGAGTTTGAATGGCCTTGGCAGGAAGGTAAAGGGTAATCGGCACAGCAACACAGCTATCTGGCTTGCAAATGCAGCTTATCTCAGCTCTGCTCTGTCTTGCTCGCCACTGGGATCCCTAGACGGGTGAGATCCAGGGCAAAACCTGCCGTTACCAAAAACACTTGGTCGGCCAGGGGAGCCAGCCTTTGGGTCAGTTCCCCCATCCGATCCCGAAACCGCCGCCCCAGTGGGTAAGCGGGCACCACCCCCCAGCCCACTTCTTCAGACACCAGGAGGATCTCCCCTCTATGGCTTTGCAAGGTTGCCAAGAAGGATTGCACCAAGGGATCCCATTCTGAAGAGGGACAGTCTAGGCCCTGCGCCACCCATCCCCCCAGCGAATCCACCAGCGCACAACAGGGCTGGGGCAACTTTTGCAGTTCTGCCCCCAAGTCCCTCCCGGTTTCCCAAGTCTGCCAACTGGAAGGCCGCCGTTGCCGGTGCTGTTGAACGCGCTCTGCCCATTCTGGATCCGTCTTGGGATCGGGTTTCGGCCCGGTAGCCAGGTAGACAACCGGCAAGCCCGAAGCCGCAGCCAAACCCTCTGCCAGCCGGCTTTTGCCAGAGCGCACAGGGCCACAGATCAGCACAATCGCCATTGGGTAGAATGGAAATCCACTGACGTTTGAGTCTAACCTCGACAACAGCCTGCTGAAGTCCTCAGCCGAGTGGTACTCGGTCAATCCTGAGGCTGAATCTCTATGCCCATCCGAATCGAGCACGCTGCCCAGCTGGAAGAGAAAACCTATTTTGCTCACGCCGGTTTAGAGCCTTTTCCTCTGCTCACGATTGGCTCCCTAAGCTACGGATATGAGTTTTTCCTTCATTGGATGGGAGAGTCATCCCGCGTCAAGATTGGACGTTGCACTTCGATTGCAGGAGGGGTGCATTTTTTCGTAGGGTACGAGCACCATACTGACTGGGTTACTACTTACCCTTTCACCCATTTACCTGATTCCTGGCGAGAGCTTCGTGCTTTGAAAGGGCACCCTGTAACTCGCGGAGATATTGTTGTTGGCCATGATGTTTGGATTGGCTATGGCGCTAAGATTCGCTCGGGGGTAACCATTGGAAATGGAGCAGTTGTTGGAATGGGTGCTGTGGTAACTCGAGATGTCCCCCCTTATGCCATTGTTGCGGGCGTGCCAGCGAGGGTGGTTCGCTACCGTTTTGCACCTGAAGTGATCGAGTGGCTTATCCAACTTGCTTGGTGGGATTGGCCCCTTGAAGCCATACGCCAGGCAGCACCTCTTCTCTGTCGGCCACTAGATCAGGAAGCAATGTCAGGGCTTTCTCAGATCAAGCAAAGCCTTCTTGCTGTTTGAAACTACTTGAGAAATTCCCCGCAGGCTAAGATGAGAGTTGGTTACGCTTGAAAAAACAATCTCGAATAACCTGACTGTACTTCAGGCTCAAAAGCTCGACCATGACAGATCCCAAGCCGATATCTTCGCCTGAACAAAAGGCTGCTTCGGCCTCTTTTCGATCTCCTCAACCGCTCTGGCTCAGCCTAGCGCTGGGGATCACCACTGCTCCCGTTTTGTTGGGCTTGGTCTTGGCAGATCGGGCCGGGAAATGGCTGGGATCCCTGAGCTGGGAAGATCCGGGTTGGTGGCTGGGGGAGCGGCTGCCCAACTTAGACAGCGCCCCGCTACAGGCCCATGAGCAACAACGCAAAAACTCTGCCCCGGTCGAGAACCCCTAGCTTCTCTGTCACTTTCGTATCATAGGAAAGCGAACTAGCAGCAGGAGTTAACAGCCTTTGCGTAGACCGGCCAAACCGTCTCAGGAGTTCGCCTCCACATTCTCGGGGGTGCTGTTTTGGACGAGCGCGTTTCTCTTCACAACGGTGTTGAGTGCTTGTCTGGGCTACCTATTTGGTCAGCGAGCTCTATCGGGGGTTTCTTCTCCCGTCACCGGCGCCGGTCGGGCTTCTCCTTCCCGCGAAGTTCGGGATCCCCGTACTGTGCCTTTGCTGAACGAGGCTGAGGTAATTGCAGCAGCCGAAGCCAGCCTTCGTCCGTCCCCAACTCCCACTCCAACACCCACCCCGGTTGCAACTCCCACTCCAACACCCACCCCCAGATTGTCTCCTGAATTGGCGGCGGCCCCGTCGCCAACTCCTCGCCCCGCCACTCCATCTCCTCCACCTCCCCGTCCGCGTCAGCAGGACGGAGTTCCTGCCCCGCCGGCGCCCACACCACCTCCGCCCCCCCTACCAATTGCCGCCAGTGGACAGGTCTCTATGCAGGTGCTTTCGGTTCGTCGCGAGGGAAGCCAAGTGGTTCTGAATGTAGCTATGCAAAACAACTCGGCAGAGACGGTGCGCTTTCTCTATAGCTTCCTGAACATTACTGACGACAATGGACGGTCAATCAACGCGCTCACCCAGGGTTTGCCGGGGGAGCTGCCCCCCAATAGCCAAGTCTTCCAGGGAACCATCCGCATCCCAGCCTCGAGCCTAGCCGGATCCCGATCCCTGTCCCTGAGTTTGGCTGATTACCCCAGCCGCCGCCACCGAGTGGGAGCCAGTGGGATCCCAGTGCCGCCGTAACACCCCTCTTCCTTTAGCTTCAGACCACAGATCCGGTCACGTAGCGTTGCGGAGCAACAGGAGCAACAAAGTTTGTACGGGGAACATGAGGTGGAGTTGAGAAGAGGTGCCTAGCCCAACCTTTGAACAGCCTGAGGAAATCCGAGCGCTTTTTGACCGCATTGCTCCCCACTATGACTCCCTCAACCAAACCTTGAGCCTGGGCCTCCATCAGGTTTGGAAGCGTATGGCCGTGCGTTGGTCGGGCGCCAGCTCAGGAGGATATGTGCTGGATCTGTGCTGTGGAACCGGTGATCTGGCTCTGCAGTTGGCCCGCCGAGTAGGACGAAGGGGACATGTGGTGGGCCTAGATTTCTCTCCCGCCATGCTGGCGATTGCCCGGCGTCGCTCCCGGCTCTTCCCTGGCTACTCCCTGGAGTGGGTTTTGGGAGATGCCTTGGCCTTACCTTTTCCCGACAGTAGCTTCGATGCCATTACCATGGGCTACGGCTTGCGCAATGTAACCGATATTCCCCAAGCCTTGCGAGAGATTAGGCGAGTACTGAAGCCAGGACGTCGTGCCGCCATTTTGGATTTTCACCGCCCCACAGGGATCCCTCTTTGCGAACAATTTCAGCGCTGGTACTTGAACACTCAGGTGGTTGCCCAGGCCAAAACTTTGGGACTGGGATCCGAATATGCCTACATTGATCCCAGCCTAGATCGCTTTCCCTCTGGAGAAGAGCAACGACAAATGGCCCTGCAGGCAGGGTTTGCCAGTGCCAAGTTCTACCCCCTAGCGTGGGGCATGATGGGGGTACTGGTGATTGAGAAGTTTCGTATTGTTTCCATTAATTCCACTAATTCCACTTCCCTGAAGGGAAGCGACTCTCCCCGACTATAACCCTTGTCCAGAGCGGGATCCAGGGGCCTAGATCGACAGGGTCTCGTTTAAGGACTCCGTCCCGCTGGCGCGAACGGCTGCAATTTCCCCTTATTTTTCTCTGCCGAGAGGCCTGAAACCCTTGCCCAGAGCGGGATCGACCGGGTCAACGGAAGAATCAGGGTTTGAGGCTTGTCGCCGACCCTGTCGCTAACCATGTTGGTGTAGAAATTAACATGGATCCCTGCGTGGAGGTTGCTGGGGAGCTGCTCCTGAGACGCTGAAGCAGAGGGCCAATGGGGCGAAAAAAGGACTCCGTCCCGCTGGCGCGAAAGGCCTCCGGCCCGCTGGCGCGATGAGAGGCTAGGGAGCAACGACATAACAATCCTGCGAGAGGCGCTCGTTGCCTCCCCACCTTGCTGGTTTGCTCTGGCTGCAGACAGATGTGAAGACTGGGCTTGGGACCCAATTTTTGGGTAAAACTCCCTAGGTAAAAATTACTACAAACCACCACAAGAGCTGGGATCCCCCTCTGGAAAGCTTGGGAAACCCTAAATTCCTGGGGACTTGCTGGGTGGGCTTTCTTCGGTTACCGCTTGCCTACGGCGATCGCCAATGCCGCAGTCACCGCAGCATTCCGGTCGCTTGAAGTCGTCCCAATGGATGCAAGCCCGGCAGCCTTTCAGCATTTCTGGCCAGCGCTCTCGAATCAACAGTTGCCGCAGCCTGACTTCCCGTGATTCCTGAAAGGGGTTTTGGAATTGAACCATAGCTTTTGGGTTTCCCAGCTCTCTTAATCTGGTATAAAAGCAGATTTGAGTTTGGGATCGAGAAACATCAGTATAGCTTAAGGTTTGTGGTGGCCCAATCTTTTTTGCCAGTTTAAGACATTCGAGACAGACCAATCTGCTTTTATTCATCACCTTGGGAAAAGATCTACCAAAAAATGTAAACAGGTCATATAAAACTTAACTCATTTTTTCTCCGCTTAAAACAAAGGTGGGATCCAATGCCAGCAGCATTTGAGTCCGACCGCGGTGTTCCAGGCGGTTCACCGCCGATTGAATCACCTCCACATGATGAGCCCGCACAGCGGCCAGGCCGGCAGAAAGGCCGTAGAGCCCATCCAAAGAGTTGGTCGTCGCCACGACCCGCCCGTTGGGGCTGAGATGGCTCCAGCAGGCTTCCAAGATCTCGCGTAGGGGGTGGCCTCCCTCAATGCAGATGCGATCCGGTGCCGGAGAAAGGTGTTGCAGACAATCGGGGGCAGTACCTTGAATCACCTGCACGTTGGTGAGGCCAAATTTCTCGCAATTGCTCTCGATTAGGCTGACTACCTCGGCATCTCGCTCGATGGCAATCACGCGAGCTTTGGGGCATAGAACAGCCGCTTCAATGGCAATTGTGCCGGTTCCGGCGCCGATATCCCACAGGCAGTGGTTCTCTCCCAGGCGCAACTGGCTTAGCACCAACACGCGCACCTCACGAGGGCTCATCGGGATCCCTGGGATGCGTTCAAAGGCAGAGTCTGGGATCCCTGGGGTGCGGTAGGGCCAAGAGAAGGCGGCTGACATGGGTAAAGTACCGTTGCAGAGGAAGTTTGTCTATACATATCCCTCAGCATAGAGCGAATGCTCAACAGGCCATCTCCAACCTGATAGGGGTGCCGCTTCTCCCGCCCAATCATTGCCCAGATGGGCACCACAAACGCCCTCTGAGCTCAACGGAGTGGTTGGAGCAATTCCCAACCGGCAAAGCTGCAGTCCAAAACCAAAATGATCCTGCCCCCTTGAGGAATCGAGTTGGACGCTACAGCCTTTTAATTTAAAATAGGGTACAGGTATTCAAGAGGAAGGAGAGAAAGGAATGCCGACTCATTCTTTGGATTTGCGGCAAAGAGTTG
>NZ_JBSSCC010000071.1:0-2500 GCF_054059455.1 Thermostichus sp. MS-CIW-23
CACCTTCGGGTGTTAGTGGCGGACGGGTGAGTAACACGTAGGAATCTACCCTCAGGCGGGGGATAACAGCTGGAAACGGCTGCTAATACCCCATACAGGCGGAAGCTGAAAGGAGCAATCCACCTGAGGATGAGCCTGCGTCGGATTAGCTAGTTGGTGGGGTAATGGCCTACCAAGGCGACGATCCGTAGCGGGTCTGAGAGGATGGCCCGCCACACTGGGACTGAGACACGGCCCAGACTCCTACGGGAGGCAGCAGTGGGGAATTTTCCGCAATGGGCGCAAGCCTGACGGAGCAATACCGCGTGAGGGAGGAAGGCCCTTGGGTTGTAAACCTCTTTTCTGGGGGACGAAAGCTGACGGTACCCCAGGAATAAGCCTCGGCTAACTCCGTGCCAGCAGCCGCGGTAAGACGGAGGAGGCAAGCGTTATCCGGAATTATTGGGCGTAAAGGGTACGTAGGCGGCTGGTCAAGTCTGGGGTCAAAGGCCACAGCTCAACTGTGGGAAGGCCCTGGAAACTGACCGGCTAGAGTGAGGTAGGGGTTGCGGGAATTCCCGGTGTAGCGGTGAAATGCGTAGAGATCGGGAAGAACACCTGAGGCGGAAGCGCGCAACTGGGCCTCAACTGACGCTGAGGTACGAAAGCTAGGGGAGCGAATGGGATTAGATACCCCAGTAGTCCTAGCCGTAAACGATGGACACTAGACGTTGGCCGTATCGACCCGGTCAGTGTCGGAGCTAACGCGTTAAGTGTCCCGCCTGGGGAGTACGCACGCAAGTGTGAAACTCAAAGGAATTGACGGGGGCCCGCACAAGCGGTGGAGCATGTGGTTTAATTCGATGCAACGCGAAGAACCTTACCAGGGCTTGACATGCCGCGAACCCTGCGGAAACGTGGGGGTGCCTTCGGGAGCGCGGACACAGGTGGTGCATGGCTGTCGTCAGCTCGTGTCGTGAGATGTTGGGTTAAGTCCCGCAACGAGCGCAACCCTTGTTCCTAGTTGCCAGCATTGAGTTGGGCACTCTAGGGAGACTGCCGGTGACAAACCGGAGGAAGGTGAGGATGACGTCAAGTCAGCATGCCCCTTACGCTCTGGGCTACACACGTGCTACAATGGCGCGGACAAAGGGTCGCGAGCGCGCGAGCGTGAGCCAATCCCAAAAACCGCGTCTCAGTTCAGATCGCAGGCTGCAACTCGCCTGCGTGAAGGCGGAATCGCTAGTAATCGCAGATCAGCATGCTGCGGTGAATACGTTCCCGGGCCTTGTACACACCGCCCGTCACACCATGGGAGCTGGCCATGCCCGAAGTCGGAGCACCCGCCGAAGGCAGGGCTGGTGACTGGGGTGAAGTCGTAACAAGGTAGCCGTACCGGAAGGTGCGGCTGGATCACCTCCTTTTAGGGAGACCTACCTTGGGGCATCTGAGGGGAGTTAGACCACCCTCAGGCCAGCAAAGGTTATCCCAGGTCGGTCGGGGTTGAGGGGATGGTTGACTGAGGTTCTGGGGGAGAGCCAAGGGAAGGGCTATTAGCTCAGGTGGTTAGAGCGCACCCCTGATAAGGGTGAGGTCCCTGGTTCGAGTCCAGGATGGCCCACTGTTTGTCCTGGAGAAGGGAGAGCTAGCAAGCTAGAAGCGAGCTGGCCAAGCTGAGGGCAAAGCCAGAGGGTAGGTGCAGTCTGGATTGGGGGTATAGCTCAGCTGGTAGAGCGCTGCCTTTGCACGGCAGAAGTCAGCGGTTCGAGTCCGCTTACCTCCACCACTTTGGTGAGGAGCGGGGAAGGGGTTCTCCAGTTGGATAGGTTGACGACCGGGCTAGGGGTTTGGGTCCGAGCACAAGCCTCCAGCCGGGTTGAGCCGGCCAGCACTTTGAAAACTGCATAGCAAGAGAGCAGCATGCTTCTGGGTTGAGCCCTCCGAGCCTTGGCTTGGGGGAAGCAGCAGCAACCTGGGGGCATGAGGCAGGTAGAACACCAATGTTACGTGAGGTGAAAAGGTCAAGTCAGTTAAGGGCGCACGGTGGATACCTAGGCACGCAGAGGCGAGGAAGGGCGTGTTACCGACGAAACGCTGCGGGGAGCTGGACAAAAGCGGTGATCCGCAGGTTCCCGAATGGGGCAACCCGGCAAGGCGCAAGCCTTGTCACCTTTGGCTGAATCCATAGGCTAAAGGGGCGAACGCGGCGAACTGAAACATCTTAGTAGCCGCAGGAAAAGAAAACAAAAGTGATTTCCTCAGTAGCGGCGAGCGAACGGGAAAGAGCCTAAACCGCTCAGCTACGGCTGGGCGGGGTTGTGGGACGGCCAAACGGCAGCCGGCGGGCTAGGGGAAGCAGCTGGAATGCTGCACCAGAGAAGGTGAAAGTCCTGTAGCCGAAAGCTCAAAGGCGCCGGCCGGATCCCGAGTAGCACGGGGCAGGGGAAATCCCGTGTGAATCGGCGAGAACCATCTCGTAAGGCTAAATACTCCTGCGTGACCGATAGTGAACCAGTACCGT
>NZ_JBSSCC010000072.1:0-4943 GCF_054059455.1 Thermostichus sp. MS-CIW-23
AAACAGAAAGATCAACTGGTAGTAATCCGTACTGAACATATTATACATTATTTTCAGTATAGTTGAGCTTATTATTGACTAGAGTCATGCTCTACCAAGCTAGCGGCAAATCCAATCCCCTCGCTACAGCTTGCAGCCGGGATCCCTGAAGAGCCAATTGAGGCTTGGCCTGCCCATAGACCGCCACCATTCCGGGGCAAACTTTTCATTCGCGCGAGCGGTGCGGAGCACTTTACTTCTTGTCAGCAGTGGGGCGAAAAAGAGGGATCCCCTTGAGGCGTGCTTATGCTGCCGGCGTCCACTGCACAGCTTCGCCCATGGGCCCCAACCTCAACCCAGTATCTATTCTGGCCAAAAGGTATTCCCTGTCATGCCTCGCAGGGTGAAATAAACAAATAGAAGCAACAAAAGGGATCCCAGCGTAACCATAGCCGCCGCTGTTGGACTTTTGCGATACAGGCCGACAAAAGGCTGGAGGCCAGCCCAGATCCCCCCCAGCAAAACGGTAATAAAGTAAGTGGGATAACGGGAGACATTCTCCACAAACTGGTCTTCCAGTCTTCTGGGGGGCTGCGGTTGTGGCATAAGAGGCTGGGGCTCCAACTCCTTTTTTCTCAGTGTGCCATAGGTAGCTGTCAACCATCTGGAGGCTGGCCATCTTCAGGGAACTGGCGGCAACTCAAAAAGTGTAGTCATCTCAAACTAGATTGAGACACTCCCCAAACGCTCCGCGCCGCTGCCGCGACCCCCCAGCTCATCTCTCTGGGAGAGGGGGGTTGGAGAGCAATGCAACGGAAATGTTTTATTCCTATTCAAAATGACTATAAATCTCCTCCATTGGCGCTCTTTTGGCAGCCGAGCAACCTCGGCTCCCCAGCCGCTGTGGCACCAACCGACCGGTAAGCAGCCTCTCTGCCGCTTGGCTCACAGCCTCCGCGAGGGAGAAAGTCCATCGTCCCCTCATATCAAAAAGAACATCTACTTCACGAAGAGTGGTTGGAGCGAAGGGGAGACTGCGCAGATTCAGGAAACCGAGAACCTGATATGGTAGGCGTTATCCTGCCTGATCTGCTCTTTTGCTCAGTGCAGCCTCCCCTCTTCATAGACTGATGCGAGAATTGCCCTCTGATCCTTCCAATCGTGCCGGCGTACCCTTTGGGGATCAGACCCTGGCTCTGATGCGCGTCCAGGAGGCCCTGGATCAATTGGAGGCAGCCATTCTCAGTAGCCCTCGCCTGTTTTGGTCTCGCACCCTTATTGAAGAGGAAAAGATTCTGGAGCAGTTAGACTTTATCCGCCTGAACCTGCCGACAGCCCTGGAGGAAGCGGAGGAACTGCTGCGCCAGCGGGATCGGATCTTGGCAGAGGCCAATCGCTACGCCCAAGAAATTGTGGCCGCGGCCCAACGTAGGGCTGAGCAGCTCCTCAACGAATCGGCGATTCTGCGACAGGCCCAAGCTCAGGCGGAGCAGTTATTGCAACAAGCCTATCAACATAGTGAGGAGGTGCGGCGACAGACACTGCAGGAATCGGAGCGCCTGCAGCGGGAGGCCCACCGTTACGTGGATCAGGTGTTGCAAGACTTGGAGTTGCGGTTGGTGGAGTCCTTGCGGGTGATCCGCAACGGGCGGCAAAATCTGCAGACCTAACAGAGAAGAGTCAGACTGGGGCTTGAGCGCTGCCTTCAACCTGTGCCAGGAGCATTTTTATCCCGCGTTGTGCAAGTCTTTTGGAGCGGTGGGTTAGGGATCTCCTGAGCAGGCGAGGGACGGCTCCCCTCGCTAGACTTGAGCAGAAGACGTTCCCCAGCGGCCCTTGACATCCTCTCTGCCCATCATCCTTGGCGTATCAGGCGCTTCAGGGATGCTCTATGCTGTGCGCGCTCTGCATGTTCTGCTCAGCCTGGGCTACCGCGTCGAAGTGGTGGCCTCCAAAGCGGCCTATCAGGTGTGGCAGGGAGAACAAGGGGTGCTGCTGCCGACAGACCCCCGCAAGCAGGCCCACTTTTGGCGACAGCAAGCCGAGAGCAGCGGTGGATCCCTAGTTTGTCATCGCTGGCAGGATGTGGGGGCAACCATTGCCAGTGGCTCCTATCGCACGCAGGGGATGTTGGTGATCCCGTGCAGCATGGGTACAGTTGCCAAGTTGGCTGCCGGCTTGAGCTCGGATCTGCTGGAGCGGGCTGCTGATGTGCAGCTCAAGGAGGGACGACGCTTGGTGGTGGTGCCGCGGGAAACCCCCTTTAGCCTGATCCACCTGCGCAACTTGACCACTCTGGCAGAAGCGGGGGCGCGCATTGTTCCGGCCATTCCAGCTTGGTACCACCAGCCGCGTACCATCCTAGATTTGGTGGATTTTGTGGTGGTGAAGGCGTTGGATCAGTTCGGTATTGATGGCGATCTCATTCGCCGCTGGCAGGGGATGCGCCAGCATCAGATCCTCAAGCTGCCCCCTGATCTCTGAGCGGGATCCCTTTTCCCGGCGGCAGGCTGGGATTTGGCTTGGGGGTGTTCCAAGCTGGGGGGGCCTGTGCCGATAGCCCTCACTTGTGGCACCTTGCCGGGAATAGCTCAGATCACTTGCTGAGCTAGCCGACTCGGGGATCCCGCTGAAGGGGGGTGGGCAAGTCAGGGCAGGTCTCCAGACTGGCCGCCCATTCCCCGATGAGGGTGTTGACCCAGTGAGGCAGCTCGTCGTGGGCGCAGTGGCCTACTCCCGGCAGCTTCACCAAGGTGAGGGCAGGTTGCCAGCGCTTAAATTGGTCTGCCAAAAAACTGGGCACTGCCGGATCTTCTCGGCCCCAAAGTAGCAAGATAGGCATTTTTAGGGTGGGCAGCAGGCGTTTGGGGCTGTCGAAGCGGCGGCAGAGAATGGCCCTCAGACCGTCCAAAAACACGTGGGCTGCCCCCGGCTCAAAGGCCGGTCTCTGGAAGATCTGCACCAGCTCGTCATCCACCTGCTCATCCCGCTTGTAGACATTCTTGATCCAAGCTCGTAGCACCTCGGTTTGTCGCAGCCAGTTGAAGAGGTGGGGATAAGTGAGGGGGCACCCCAGCAACGACAGAATCCCTTCGCAGAGGGCTCGCACCAGAGCATCCCAGGGAGAGGGCAATTCTTCCGGATGGGGCCCATCGGCGCAGCTAATCAAGCACAGGCCCTTCACCATCTGGGGATAGCGGGCGGCGGCAATGACTCCCACCAAGCCCCCGATGGAATGGCCCACCAGGATGCTGGGCTGCTGAATGTGAGTTTGCCAAAACTCGTGTACCTGCTCCACCCACAGATCAACGCTGTAGGCAATCTCCGGCTTGGCACTCTTGCCAAATCCCAGCAGGTCGAGGGCATAGACGGAGCGCTGGGATCCCAGAGGGACGATGTTGTGGCGCCAATGGCCCACCGAAGCCCCAAATCCGTGGATTAAAAGGGCCGGAGCTGCCGTTAAGTTGACGACACCGGCAGGGGTTTGGGCACGACTGGGAGTGTAAGTGAAATGGATGGGCCAGCCCCGCCAATGCCAGGTTTGGGAGTAGCCGTAGCGAGGCAAAGCCGACAAGGGATCCCTGTCGCTACCCGTTGGGGAAGGGGAGGGCGCATCAACAGAGGAGAAACCGGGATTGCCGACGGAATTGGCGCTGACCCGAGCAGAAGGGGAAGGATGGGAGTCGAGTCCGTGCAAGGGAGGAGTGGGTGACAACAATAGGCTCATCTCCAATTTAGGCTAGACCAATCTTAGTGGTTTCCTCGGCTCATCATTTAATAGGACGTACTTTGCCACCGGTTCTTCTATATCTTCCAGGACATGCCAGCATGACTGTGTCCATAACCCCAGACCCAATGGATGAAGCCTTCGGGATAGACCCGATTACCGCTGCCAGCTTTCGCCAGATCGATCAGGAGATCGGCCCCCACCCCTGGCAAGGGATCCCTTATGAGGTGGTGCGCCGTGCCATTCATGCCACTGCCGACTTTGAGCTGCGGGATCGCTTTTTCTTCGGCCCCAACGCCGTTGAACACGCCCTGGCAGCCCTACGGCAAAAGCAGCCTGTCATTGTCGATGTCAGGATGGTGGCAGCTGGGATCCAGTCAGGTCTGAAAGCCCAAGGGATCCCCCTCTACTGTGCTTTGGACTGGGTGGAGGAGCCCCGTTGGCCCGGCCAAACCCGTGCCGCTAATGGGATGGTGAACTTAGCACGCCGCCATCCGGAAGCCCTGTTTGTCATCGGCAATGCCCCCACTGCACTGCTGGCTTTGGTGGAGGAGATTCGGGCGCAGCGGGTCAAACCGGCTTTGGTGATCGGAGTGCCGGTGGGATTTGTGGCGGTGGAAGAGGCCAAGCAGGCGTTGGCGCAAACGGATGTTCCCCAGATTCGGGTGGAGGGCCGCAAAGGCGGATCCCCAGTTGCTGCTGCCATTGTCAATGCCCTTCTCTTGGCAGCTCAACGGGATCCCATCCCCAACTGACTAGAATTGAAGGGATATCTTCAGACCTTTCCCATGACCCCAGAACAAGAGGAGTGGCTGATTCGCAACCTTCAGCAACAACAAGAACAAATCCAAGAAATGCGGGCCGAGCAGCAGCGGTCGGCTGAGCGCTTTGAGGCTCAGATGGTTGAGATGCGGCAGGGCTTTGCAGCCCAAATCTCCGAGATCCGGGCTGAACAGCAACGATCTGCCGAGCGCTTTGAGGCCCAGATGGCCGAAATGCGAGCCGAGCAGCAGCGGTCGGCTGAGCGCTTTGAGGCTCAGATGGTTGAGATGCGGCAGGCCTTTGCAGCCCAAATCTCCGAGATCCGGGCTGAACAGCAACGATCTGCCGAGCGCTTTGAGGCCCAGATGGCCGAAATGCGGGCCGAGCAGCAGCGGTCGGCTGAGCGCTTTGAGGCTCAGATGGTTGAGATGCGGCAGGCCTTTGCAGCCCAAATCTCCGAGATCCGGGCTGAACA
>NZ_JBSSCC010000073.1:0-4650 GCF_054059455.1 Thermostichus sp. MS-CIW-23
TTTGAGGCTCAGATGGTTGAGATGCGGCAGGCCTTTGCAGCCCAAATCTCCGAGATCCGGGCTGAACAGCAACGATCTGCCGAGCGCTTTGAGGCTCAGATGGCCGAAATGCGGGCCGAGCAGCAACGATCTGCCGAGCGCTTTGAGGCCCAGATGGCCGAAATGCGGGCCGAGCGGCAGGCTATGGAAGCCCAACTCCAGACCGAAATCCAGGAGATCAGGGCGTTGATCCAACAGAACCAGGAGCGGATTCGACAGAACGAAGAGCGGGGAGACGAGCTGGAGGTGGCCATACAGGAGTGCCGCCGAGATATGCAGGCTGGGTTTGCCGAACTGAGGGAAGCGCAAGCCATGATGATGGAGCAATTTCGGGAGCGCGATGGCCGCCTGATCGAGGCTCAACTCAGCTTTATTCGGGAGATGCGGGAAATGCAACGGGAAGTGGCGGAGCTGCGACTGGATTTTCTCAATCACATGCGCCAATACCACCCACCTGTCGAACGTTAAATGGCTACGGCAGCACCTGGGCGGTCACCTCAGCTTGCGGTCGTAGGGGTAGCGGGGGATGGCTCTGTGGCTTCCTGGGGGATCCCCCCCCTTTCCCAAGCCAGGGTTTTGGCAGGAGCCCCTCATCTGCTCCGGCACTTTACCGATCATCCGGCCCGCAAGATCCCGCTCACCGGGCCAGTGGAAAGTTGGATCCCACTTTTGCAGCAGGAGATGGCTCAGGGATCCCTGGTCTTGTTGGCCAGCGGGGATCCGCTTTTTTTCGGGATCGGGCGGCTGTTGACGGAGTATTTCCCAGCGGAGCGGTTGGCCTTCTATCCGCAGGTGAGCTCGGTGCAGCTGGCCCTGAACCGCCTGCAGATCCCCTGGCAGGAGGCGACCATCCTCAGCCTGCACGGGCGGGGAGTGGAGCGGTTGGAAGCCGTTCTCAAGCAGGGATCCCCTGTGATCGTGGTGCTCACCGATCCGGAGCATACACCGACCGTCTTGGCCCAGTTCATTGCCGACCTGCGGCTGCCGGTGCGTTACCAAGCCTGGGTCTGTAGTCAACTGGGATCCCCTCAAGAACAGGTCGTGCCCCTCCAAGAAGGGGAAGACGCCGTTTTCCCCAGCCCCAACGTTGTGGTGCTGCGACGAGTAGAGCCGGAGCCAGATCCCCATCGCTGGCCTTTGGTCGGGATCCCGGACGACCAGTTCTACACCTTTCCCGACCAGCCCGGCTTGATCACCAAGCAGCCCATCCGCCTGCTCACCTTAGGATCCCTGCAGCTCCCCCAAGAGGGCGTGGTGTGGGATATCGGTGCCGGCACCGGCTCGGTGGCCATCGAAATAGCCCGCCTCTCTTCTCGGCTCCAGGTCTATGCTGTCGAGCGCAACGCCATGGGCATCTGTCTGATTCGGCGCAACCGGCAACGCTTTGGCCCAGAGAACCTGCAGGTGATCCCGGGGGCAGCCCCCCAAGTGTTGGCCAACTTGCCCGACCCAGATCGGGTGGTGCTGGGCGGCGGCGGCAAAGGGATCCGCGACCTGCTGCCGGTGGTGGAAGCCCGCCTGCGGCCTGGAGGGATCTTGGTGGCCAACTTCGCTACCCTAGAAACCTGCAGCGAGGCCCTGCAATGGCTGCGTTCGCGCGGCTGGCAAGTTCGAGTAGATCACGTTCAGATCTCCCGCTCTGCCGTCCTGGCCGAGGGCACCCGCTTTGCCCCCCTGAACCCGGTTTACCTGCTGCAAGGGATCCCTTCAAATTGGAAAGCCCAGTAAGCCCCCCGTTGCTCTGCTTTCTCTTCTCCCTGTGGGGGAGGGAAAGTTATCCCTCGTCCTCCTCATCGGCGGTGAACCCCGGTCGGTACAGGTAGGCGGAGGAGGGACGGTTGGTCTTCTTGATTTGGTCTTTGATGGATTCCAGGTCGATGTAGCGATCCGCCAAGTTGATCAGTTGATCGCTGGTCATGGAACGCAGGCTAACCACCTCCACTCGCGCCCCTTGGTAGCTGACGGCATTGACCGCGTAGGCCAAGTCCCCATCACCGCTCACCAGCACAGCCGTCTCATACCAGCGCACCAGCGACAGCATATCCACGGCAATTTCCACATCCAGGTTGGCTCTCTTGGATCCATCGGGCAACTGGGTTAGCTCTTTGGTAACCACGCGGTAGCCATTGCGGCGCATCCAGAGCAAAAACCCCTGCTGCTTTTCGTTGTTGCGATCGACGCCGGTGTAGAAAAAAGAGCGCAAAAGGGGCGACCGACCACTCAGCGTCTTCAGCAGGCGGGTGTAGTCGATCTCAATGCCCAGTTGCAGAGCGGCGTAGAACAGATTAGACCCGTCGATGAATATGGCCACACGCCCACGGTTGTCCTGCAAGGAATCCCCAGGCTGAAAACTGGGATCAGGATCAAGACGCAGCATTCGGGTTTTCTTCTCCAAGTTTTGACAAAAGGGCAGAAAAAACGAGGTGTTAAATGGGTTTAATCGCCAATACAGCTCTTTCCGGCAGCACCGACTACAGATAATGCAGACGCATCTCTTGTGCGATAGGGATCTTACTGCTTCGCAGAGTGATCTGCAGAATTCCCATGAAGTCGGAAAGAGCTGTAAGAGGGTGCCCCAAGCCCTGGGACACATGATTTACCCTAGCGCAGGAGAGACGATCCCCGGAGAAGATTTCCAAAATCCTAAAGAAAAATACCTACGAAAGGAGAGGCTTTGGGGATGGAGTGCGGGGATGGGCCGGTACCTTACCGCTTTTCGAGCCCCTTGCACAGAGGGGTGCTGCGCAGCCGCTACAAGCGGTTTTTGGCCGATGTGGAGCTGGAAAACGGGCAACAGATCATCGCCCATTGCCCCAACACGGGGCCGATGAGTGGGGTCTGTCAGGTGGGGGCACCTGTGTACCTCTCCCATCACCCGGAGCCAAAACGGAAACTGGCCTACACCTGGGAAATGATCCAGGTGGATGGGGTATGGGTGGGGATCAACACCAGCTTGCCCAATCGCCTGGTGGAATGGGGGCTGGAGCGAGGGTGGTTTCCCCAGTTGGCAGGATTTTCCCGCCGGCAACGGGAGGTGACCTGCGGCAAGAGCAAAATCGACTTTCTGCTGACAGGAGACGCTGGCTCGGCCTATCTGGAGGTGAAGAACACCACCTGGGCCAAGGGATCCCGCGCGCTGTTTCCCGATACGGTGACCACTCGCGGCCAAAAACACCTGGAAGATTTGATCGCGGTGCGCCAACAGGGTCAGCGTGCCCTGCTGCTGTACTGGATCAATCGCGCCGATTGCACCGAGTTTGCCCCCGGCGAAGAACGGGATCCCCGCTATGCCCGTCTGTTTCGTGAGGCCCTGCAAGCCGGAGTGGAGATGTTGCCCTATCGGGTCGAGGTTTCGCCGGCAGGGATCCGCCCCTTGGGTTTGGCCAAAATCGTTGTCTAAGCACCCCAAAAGAAGGGGCAAGCTCTCTTGAAACGGCTGGGGATCGCCTATAATTCTGTTTTCTCCAGATTCTTCCATTTTCCAGGCATTTGAGGACCATGAGCGAACCTTCCTCCCGTCCTCATCACATTGTTCTCACCTCCCATCCCTCCCCTTATGGGACGCAAGCCCAGCCGATTCGCTGGGGATCCTTGGATCCACTGCAGCGGGGGCCGGTGGTGGGTAGCCTGACCAATCTTGCCCATCGCAATGTCATCGGCACCCATGCGGGAGCCTACGCTGTCTATCGGGCATTGGCTGTGGCCAGTGGCTCTTTGCAGGCGGATCACCGCGCCGATTTAACCCATACTGCCCCGGTGGTGTCGATTGGCCCTCACCCAAGCTGGGGAGATCCAGACCGGATTGTGTCCTTGGATCCCTGGGGAGCGGTTGTGGGAGAAGTCTTTGCTCCCCTCTATGCCCAGGGCTACGATATTCGCCCTACTATTGCCATTACTCAGGCCCACATCCACATGCCCGAACTGCAGGAGGCGGTCAACAAAGGGCGGTTGCGGGTGGATGGCCGGATCCTCAAAGACAATGGCAGCCTGGTGGTCACCAAAGCCGCAATCGAGCCGGTCTGGTACCTGCCGGGGATCGCCAAACGATTGCAGGTGAGCGAAAGCCTGCTGCGCCGCATCCTCTTCGAGCAAACGGGAGGCATGTTTCCAGAATTGGTGACCCGTCCAGACCTATCGGTGTTTTTGCCGCCCATCGGTGGCCAGACGGCGTACATCATCGGGCAGGTGGCTGCCATCACCGACCCGGCCTTGCCCCTGGCGGTGCGGGTTCACGACGAATGCAATGGTTCCGATGTGTTTGGCTCGGATATTTGCACCTGCCGCCCCTATCTGGTGCATGGCATTGAAGAATGCGTTAAGACGGCCCAAGCCGGTGGAGCCGGGGTGATCGTGTACCTGCGCAAAGAAGGCCGCGCCTTGGGAGAGGTGACCAAGTTTTTGGTCTACAACGCCCGCAAGCGCCAGGAAGGAGGGGATCGGGCCGATGCCTACTTCGCCCGTACCGAGTGTGTGGCAGGGGTGCAAGACATCCGGTTTCAGGAGTTGATGCCGGATGTGCTGATACATTTACGCTGAACACTGCTGAACATCACTGTTCAACTATGCAGCGATAGCATTCTGTTTGTTTCCATTCGCGTTAGCGGGACGGAG
>NZ_JBSSCC010000074.1:0-4396 GCF_054059455.1 Thermostichus sp. MS-CIW-23
GTCAGGACTTGGGTCATGGTTCTATCATAACTTCCGCATTCCTCCCGACACTGACCCTACGGGTACAGTGCGGGGCTCCTGCGATTTCTAGCTGACAGATGGGCGATCAGCCGATCCACCAACCGCGAGAGGGTTGCCTGTTCTTCTGGGCTGAGACAGCCGTAGGTTTGCTCCCGCAACTGCCAAATCAGAGGGGGTAAAACGTCTTTCAGCTCCTCCCCTGCAGGTGTGAGGTAGACCCGCCAAATCCGCCGATCCTCAGGATCTCGCTGCCGCCGGATCAGCTCCCGTTTTTCCATGCCATCCAACACCCCGGTCATGGTGCCCCCCAACTGCTGCAAGCGCTCACAAATAGTGGAAGTAGGGATCCCGTCTTCTTCCCAAAGGCAGCAGAGCACCACCCAATGGGAGATGGTCAGGCCAAAAGGCTCCAAATGAGACTGCAACTTCCGCCGCACCAATTGAGACAACAGCCGAATGCGGTAGCCCAGGGAGTTGGGGGCGAGAATGTCATGCCACCGTTCCAGGAAAGCCTGCTTTTCCGATTGAACCATCTCCCCGGTTTGACTGTTTCCCATCGGCGGCCTGGAATGCTCGGAATCTAAATCGCCCTATTTTATCTTTTACTGAGGAGAAGGAGAGAAGGAGCTTACGGTTTGCCGAGAAGGTTGTGTGATCTGCAGTACGGCCTAGCCCTTGCACAGCCAACAGACGATCTGCGGCCATTACAGTTGCAAAAGATATCCATAAAGATATCCATCAGGCCATACAACATTTTTTGGCTACCCATCAGCTAGAAATTGCAGGAGCCCCGCACTGTACCCGTAGGGTCGGTGTCGGGAGGAATGCTACAATAATACTGCGGACACCAGAAACGGTTGTTTAAGGCACTGGTAACGGTCGATTGGGGGTGCTGTAAACCACCCCAGAGGCTCGTGGTTGGCTTGCTAACTGCAGGGCTACTAAAAGCCCGCTCCGTACCGCCTAGCGGTTGGTGTCGGGTAGTTTACGTCACAGCCGACTGGGATCCCTGACAAGCAAAAGATGGGCTTGCCTTGGCCGGAGTCGATAACGCTGGAAAAGGCTGGCACAGAGATTTGCCAAGGCAGTTCGGATGGCACTAGAGTAGCGTCAAGTCTTTTGCCAGCCCGTTGTCCTTTGCAAGTGTCTTTGTGAGGTCATCATGCCGCTTATCCCACAGGGGTTGCGCCCCCATCGTCGTCTCCTCTGGGCAGGGATCCCGTTAGCTGGTGCTTTGGCCTTGGGGGCCTGCTGGAGCAACCCCACAGGTGCTGAAGTCGAGTCTCCCACATTGACTCAGAATCCCTTCCCCCCCATCCCCACTCCACCGCCGCCGCTGCCTTCCCCAAGTGGGACTCCGGGCCTTCCCCCTTGGTGGCCCCGCGCCCAATCGCCGCAGTGGGAAGATTCTCCTTACGCTTCGGTCTTGTCCGGCTTTTTGCAAGGATTGGCGGCCCAAGGGGGAGCGCTCTCTCAACAGGGGATCCTGCTCTGGACGCCGGAAGGGGAGCTGTTGGCGGAGCATGGGCTGGATCGACCTTTGCCGGTGGGAGCCTTGGATCAGTTGGCCATCAGCTTGATGGCCCTGGAGACTTGGGGTTACGAGCATCGCTTTGAGACCCGCTTCTACACCACAGGCCATCGGTTGGGCCATCGCTTGACGGGAGATTTGATCCTGGTGGGTGGCGGGGATCCCTATTTCACGGAAGCGAATGTGGCAGAGCTGGCCCGCCATTTGCATAGCCTCAACATTCGCCAGATCGACGGGGATGTGAAGGTGTTGCCCCCCTTCCGTTTGCTGGGCCAACCCGATCCTCCCGATCCTTTGGCCGGTGCTCGGCGTTTGGCAGAGCTCCTCAGCGATACGCAACAGCCCCACCCGGTTGCCATTCGCGGCTCGGTGTCAACCCTGACAGCCCTGCCCGCGGACGCCCACTGCTTGGCTCGTTATACCTCGCTACGCCTGGGATCCCTGTTGCAGATCCTCAATGGCAGCAACGACCGAGCCATGGCAGAAGCCCTGTTGGCGCAACTGGGGGGCGAAACAGCCCTGCTGGAGTACCTGCGGCAGCGGTTGGCGGCTCAGCCCATTTCCCGCCTGGATTCCCAAATGGCCCCCGCCGAGCAAGACATTCGCCTGGGGCAAAGAGGGCGAGCGCTGTACCTTTCCCCCCGCGCTCTAGCTCATCTCTGGGAACACCTGGTAGATTTCACAGATGGGGATCCGACTCGGATCTTGCCCAGAGCGGGCACTGGCCACAGCACCCTGCGGGCGCGCACCTTGCCCCCAGGCACGGCTGCTCAGGTGGGATCCGCTGCGGATCGGTTGATGACGATGGGGCAGCTGCCGAATGGCATCCACTTTGTCCTGCTCAACCAAGGTCCTGACCTGGGCATTTTGCGCCAGCAACAGGATCAGTTTCTGCAGGATGTGGTGGCCATTTCTGAGCCTCTCCGCCGCTAATGCTGACCTCAATTCGAACTTAATTTGAGATACAGCTCTCCCCCCACTTTCCCCATAGGAGGCGGAAGCTCAAGACCCCAGAGCCCCACAGGTTAGGAACAGGGTCAATTCATTTAAGAATGAGACGGCCCTGCAGCTAAGAAGGCATGGAGGTAGACCTCAGGAGGAAGCTTAGACCTGAGAGAGAGTCATAGGGTATGTCCAGGAAGGGAGCAGTTGCACGGATGAACAAGGTTAGTCGTGCAACAGTTTATCGCTGGCTGAACCGAGAAGACCTGAGGCCGACAAAAGTCAAGACCCGCAAGCGCAAGATAGACTCGGCTGCCCTGCAGCAAGACGGAGACCAGTACCCAGAAGCTCGACTGAAGGATAGAGCCCGGTCTGGCGTCCAACCCGTCCTGCCAGCGGGACGGGGTCCTCGCGCTATTGACTGTGCTCTTGAGAATGAGAAGGTGAAAGTAGCACAAAAAAAGAGTTATGGTCATTTCAATTAAACCAGGAGACTGCGCCCACACCTAAAACTTTGAATGCACGGGGCCATAGGGCTTTTCTCAATGGCCCAGGCAATGGCTCAGGCGTCTCACCCTAACCTGAAATGACTACCCGAAATGACCATAAGTACCTGTTTTTCTCCGACAATTGACTTTTGCTGCTGATGCAAACTCTTTGGCAGACCATCGCCCAGCACCTTTCAGAAGCAACAGGGGATCCCATCCAGCCCCTACAGTATCGTTCTGTGGGCGGAGGCAGCATCAACGCCACCTATCGGTTTTCTTGCGCTTCCCAAAGCCCTCTTGCAGAAGGGGTAAAAGACTACTTCGTCAAATTGGCCCGTGGGGGAGAAAGGGCGCTGGAGATGTTTGCAGCGGAAGCTGCGGGCTTGCAAACCCTAGCGGCTGCCCAGGCCATTCGCGTGCCCCAGCCCATCATCTGGGGATCCGTAGGAGAGCAGGCCTACTTGGTGCTGGAATACCTGGAGCTAACCTCGCCCCGTCCGCAGACTGCGGGTTTATTGGGATCCCAGTTGGCCCAGTTGCACCGCACCCTATCCCCCAACGGCAGCTACGGTTGGGAGCGGGACAACACCATCGGCTCCACGCCGCAGATCAACAGTTGGCGGCAGAATTGGCCGGATTTTTATCGGGAACAGCGGCTGCTCTACCAGGTGAAATTGGCTTGCCAACAGGGGTATCGCGGCACGTGGGTGGCCCAAGCCGAACGGGTAATGGCGGAGCTGGAAGCCTTTTTTCAGGACTACAGGCCAGAACCCGCTCTGTTGCATGGAGATCTGTGGGGCGGCAACTACGGGGCCTTGGCCGATGGATCCCCGGTGATTTTCGATCCGGCCACCTACTACGGGGATCGAGAGACGGATCTGGCGATGACAGAACTGTTTGGCGGCTTTCCGCCGGAGTTCTATCGGGCTTATCAGCAGACCTATCCTTTGGATAAGGGATATCCTCACCGCAAGCCCCTCTACCAGCTCTACCACTGGCTCAACCATCTCAACCTGTTTGGAGAGGGCTACCTAGGCTCGGTGCAGCGGGCTTTGCAGCAGTGTTTGCAATTTCTTGGATAAATCGTATGGTTGTTCAGGTTAAGATGAGACGCCTGGGCTACTGCTCGCGCCAGCGGGACGGAGTCCTATCGCGCCAGCGGGACGGAGTCCTTGAAAAACCTTCTAACCCCCTGCATTATTGCTCCGCAACGCTATTGCTATGCCTACGGCACCCTGACGGGAACCGCAACGCTGACGCGAAGACGCGACCAACGGTTTAGGTGTGGGCACAGTGTTCTGAGTTTGAGTGGAAATGACGATACAGCCTGTTAAGGGCTCAAGGGGTACAATAGCAGCACTTAGCAAACCAACTTCGGAAGGAGGATGGATTGATCAGTAGTAAAGAAGTCTTC
>NZ_JBSSCC010000075.1:0-4286 GCF_054059455.1 Thermostichus sp. MS-CIW-23
CGGGATACCGCCATTCTGTTTGGAAACAAACAGAATGCTATCGCTGCATAGTTGAACAGTGATGTTCAGCAGTGTTCAGCGTAAATGTATCAGAAAAGTAACTCGATCCTGAACTTGGGCTTCTCGGGCCCGCTGTTGGGCTTCCAGGATGCGCTCCGGGTCGATATCCACTCCCATGCCCTGTGTGCCAAAGCGCTGCGCCGCCCGGATGAGAATGCGGCCATCCCCACAGCCCAAGTCGTAGAGAGTATCCTCGCTCCCCACCTGGGCCAAATCCAGCATGGCATCGACAACCAAGGGCAAGGTGCGCACATAGGGGGCCAAGCTGATTCCCTCTGGACTTTGCGGGTTGGGCTGGCGTTGGAAGAAGGGATCCCTGCCCACCGAGTTCTGACCCAGCTTAGGTTTGAAACCGCGGGGCACCAAGGGTTGATTCCGAGAAGAGCGGTTTTCTCTGTTCATCAAATATTCTCATCAATTTCCCATCAGTCTATCAACCTGTCGCAGTACAGAGCCCCTGCCGTTCTACTGGGTGGAAAGTCACCGCCAATTGCGTCGGCTCAAGTACAGTCTACTAAGGGGTTATGGGATACACCTGTATGGTCATTTTCAACAGGAATGAAACATCTCCGTTCCATTGCTCTCTAACTCCCCTCTCCCTCTGGAGGGGCTGGGGGAAGCGGCGCGGAGCGTCTGGGCAGCGGCGGGAGTATCTCAATCGAGTCTGGAATGACTATGAACCTGCTTGTTCTAAACCTCACTGGGGTCAAGCCTCGGAAACACGATTTTTATACTCTTTTATATCCCTTAATTTGTAACGGGCTGTATCTCAAAAAATATCTTGATTCAACAACTTAGCCAGGCGTTCCAGCCCCTTTTTGACTTGGCGGGAAACGGTAACGGCACTGATCCCTAGCCGCTCTGCCGTTTCTTTTTGCGTGAGGTCATAGAAGAAGACAAATTCCAAAATCTTGCGGGTACGTTCCTCCAGCTGAGCCAAGGCATGTTGTAGGCGAATACGATCTTCTTCAGCCAGTTGAAAACTGCGGTAGCGCTGATCCGGAACGACCTCCCCCAGAGCAACACTGTCTTCCTCAGTTTGAATCGGAGCATCCAGGCTGAGCAAAAGGCTGTTTTGTTGGGCCAGTTCCAGCTCTCGCCATTCCTGCTCCGTCAGTTGCAGGGCTTCCCTCACCTCGGCCTCAGAGGGAGAACGGCCCAACTCTTGCCGCAGACGGGCAATCACCTTCTTGGCTTGTCTTTGCAGGGTCGTCCAGCGGCGTGGGATCCGCATGGTGGGGCTTTTGTCCCGCAGGTAGTGTTGAATTTCTCCGCGAATGTAGGGCAGGGCAAAGGAGCTAAAAGCCAGGCCTCGGCTGATGTCAAAGCGTTCGATAGCTTGAATCAAACCCAAACAGCCAACTTGCACCAGGTCGTCGTACCCCTCATTGCATTGGTTGCGCCAGTGGTGGGCCTCTTTGCGCACCAAGCCCAAGTTCATTTCCACCAGCCGGTTGCGCAGGGCTGGATCGCGATTCTGGTGGTACAGCCGCAACAGTTCGGCAGTTCGGGCTTTAACATCCTCACTAGATGCCATAGATCCACATGCGGCTGGGAATCCGATCTTGGCCAAAGGCAATGGAGTGGAGGCCGCCGGTCGCCTCAGGGAGACGGAGTTCTTGGGAGAGGTCAGGCGAGGGGCCGTTATCATAGACAACCACTTTACCGATTTGCCGAAAATAACTGTAGAACAAGCACTCAAGGAACTCGAAAACCATTCAAAGGTTGAGGATCCCACCCATAACCAACACCCATCCAGTCAAGAGACGCTTTTGCCCAGCCAGACCCTGCGCAAGCAGGTGCTACAGGGCTACAGGGATGGCGTTAGAAGCACAACCGGACACTGTTGAGATTTGCCAAGAGCTGGAACGTTCTTAGTTTGACCAGGTTTCTTGACCCAAGCAACAGCATCTCCACGGAAAATCGGCGGGTTTCATCGGCAAAAGAGCGCAATTTTCCCGTAAGACCCAACGAAATTGCCGGATTTCTGTTGTTGGCGTGCTCTCGTGGTTATTGGTGATTGGGTCAGGTTGGCGGTGAAACAGCCTGTGCATTCCAGCCTCTCCTCTCCTTCTGGGAGGTGAGAACGTCAAGAGGCTGTTCGTGACAGCGGCGGGGGGTTCTTGGGGGGATCCGTGCCGGCAAGGGCTGCCAAAAAGGATGCAAAACTCGGCTCCTCGCGAATGAGGTCGAAATAGGGCTCAGAGGAGAGCAAGGGGCGGTAGCGTTCCGGCTCCAGGCGTAGGGCTTGCTCCAAAGCTTGTAGGGCCTGAGGCACTTGGCCTTCCCAGGCGCAGCAGCAGGCTTTGGCGTAGTGAGCCTC
The DNA here is from genome assembly GCF_054059455.1 of Thermostichus sp. MS-CIW-23. Lineage (NCBI taxonomy): Bacteria > Bacillati > Cyanobacteriota > Cyanophyceae > Thermostichales > Thermostichaceae > Thermostichus > Thermostichus sp. MS-CIW-23. The sequence goes on from NZ_JBSSCC010000075.1 coordinate 2,384, forward strand.
GGCATTGTCGGGATCCATCTGCAGGGCCCGATCAAAACTCTGGATGGCCAGCTCGTAGAGGTTCAAGTCCATCAGAACCAGGCCGCGCTGCACCCAGATCTGAGGGCGTTTGGGATCTTGCGCCAGGGCACGGTCGTAGCTGTTGAGGGCCTCCATCGGGTTGCCGAGGCGGTGGTGGGCAAGGGCGTGGCCGGCCCAGAGAGAGACGGATTCGGATCCCAGTTGCAGGGCTCGTTCGTAGCTGGCCAGAGCATCGGCGTAGCGCTCTAGGTGAAACAGAGCCAGCCCCCGACTCTGCCAAACTTGAGCATCGACGGGGTTGATGGCGAGGGCTTTGTCGTAGCTGATCAAGGATCCCTGCCACCGCCCCAGAGAGGCTAAGGTTAGCCCGTGCAGGTACCACGTTTCCGGGCTATCGGGGCTGAGAGCAAGAGCGCGCTCGTAGGCGCGTAGGGCTTCTTCGTAGCGGCCCAATTGCCGCAGCGTGTTGGCCTGGTTAAAGCGGGCCTCAAAAAAATCCGGCTTCAGTTGCAGAGCCCGCTCATAGCTGGCCAGAGCTTCCTGATGGCGACCGAGATCGTCCAGCAGAGAACCACGGTTGTTCCAGGCTTCGGGGAAGTCCGGCTTCAGCTCCAGGGCGCGGTCGTAGCTGGCCAGGGCAGCTTGGGCTTGCCCCAGGTGGTCGAGGGTGGTGGCGCGGTTGTACCAGGCAATGGGATCCTGCGGCTGATCTCCCACCGCCTGCTCGAAGGGCTGTAGTTGAGCCGCCTGTTCCGCCGAAAGGGCAGATGGGTCAACCGCCGGGACGGGCGAAACGGTTGTCGATTCTGGGGAAGCAGCACGCTTCTGCCGCCGCAGCCACCAGGCCCAACCCCCGGCCAAAAGCAACAGGCTCGCCCCCAGCACCAGCACGCCCACGTCGGTCGGGGCAATCACAAACGGCATGACCCACTTCCTCTTTTCTGCGCGCCTCTACATCATCACCAAAAACGGCAGGGGATCGCTGGGCCCTGCCGGCGAGATCAGCTCAATGCGCTTTTCGCCAGGGTAGGTGCTGGGATCGATCTCAAAGGTAACCGTCAGCGCCTCGGCGTTGGCCTGCACCGGTTCCTTAGAGCGTCCCAAGGGATCCCCAAAGCTGACTCGGATCCCTTTACCCGCCGGGCTGACTCGGATTTCCGTCACCTGATCCAGATGGGATCCCTCTAGGGTACAGACGATTACATCCCCGACAAAGGCCTCCAGAGGCCAGCCCCGCCGCACCACCGGTTTGGACATGGTTGTCGCTGATACATTCACCCTGAACTCTCCTGAACATGGTTCAGGAAAGAAGCGATCGCATCCTGCCTATCTCTGAGCAGGAAGGCGGTATCCCGCAAAGCCCTGAGGAATACCCCCCGAGCGCTTTCCCCCTTCACTTCCCGGCAACCGTTGCGGTGGACTCAAGGATCAGGGGGAAACTTGGTCTACTATATCCCTCTCAATGACTTTTGCCAAACCGCCTAAAGCTCAGTAAATTCAGCAAAGTTCAGGGTTTTGGGGGTTAGAGGCATGCTCCCCAGTTGCCACAGCCAGTTTTGCCTGAGCCAGCCCCCCATCTGCCTCACCTTCCGTCGTGACATACTCCCGCACTCATGCTGACGCAAAGCGCTCCGCGCCGCTAGCGCGAAAAGGACATTTCCTGCGCTTGAGGACTACGTCCCGCTGACGCGAAAAGAACGGGATGCCCCACCGCCCTGTACTTGATGTTGATGGCCGCATGGTGGTCGCGCCCTAGTTCTAGCCCACAATGGGAGCAAGAATGCCATCTGTCTTGAATCGCTTTCGGTACTCTTTGACCACACCGAGAGCAGTTTTGACTGCTGCCGTTGGGATTCACTGCAATCGCCCTCAGCCCAGCTCT
>NZ_JBSSCC010000076.1:0-4235 GCF_054059455.1 Thermostichus sp. MS-CIW-23
CACCCGTGTCAGCCCGGATGGCCTGTGGATCGAACCGCACGGGCGGTCGGAAGCAGGAACCCGCCGAGACGACTGCGCAAGGAGCCATCCATGCGTAGCGTGGTAGGAATCTCCAGCCTTCAGGCCGGGGAGGATGTCAATTTCCCAGTTTCACCCTCCTCTCTGGCTCAGCTTGGAGCCAATGGCCTCATCGGCAAACCCTTCAACGCCGCCACCCTGGCTGCGGACATCTGTGCTCTGCTGGGCTGGGATCCCTGACTCAACCCTGAACCCGCCCCAAAGACCCCTGGGATCCCACCGATATCCGCCAAATCGCGTAGAAGAAACGTACAAATTGCCTACGCAAATCCTCGATGTTTCTCTGTACTTCCACTGATCTCGAGGCTATGATAGGGGCATGAACGTTAGAAATACGGAGGAAACACAGATGCAAGTCAGTGAAGATCTAACCCTGGACTACCGTACTTACCGCATAGCAGCCCTATTGAGCGAGAGCTTCTCTTTGGGAGCACTGCTGGGAGTATCCCTCAAGTGGCAGAACGATGTCTCCTCCGTGAATGAGCCGCGGCCCAGGGCTTCCCATCTTTCCCTGCAGGACATCGAGCAGCGCTACCTCACCTCTTGGCAAAGATAGTCTTCTCCCTTCAAAAACCATCTCTCAAACAGAACCAGCCATGAATACAAGTCTTGACTCTGTTACTCTGCCCTCCAGCATCCAAGAAATCGTGGAGCAGGTGTTCCGCAGCAGCTTCCTCAGCTTGGGCCAAGAGAACCGCATCAATGAGCTGCTCTTTCAGCGGCGCTACTCTGAGGCTGACCTGGAACTGTTGGACTGCCTAAGCTTGGCGTTGCTGAACCATCAAATTGAGACGGAAAAACGTTCTGCGGCAAAAGCTGCCTGACCCCCAAAACGCATCAAGTTCCTCCAAAGCAAAAGGGGATCCCAGCTGGATCCCCTTATTTGTCCAATCTGAGTCCAGTGACCTAGCTGATCTCCAAGGAAAACCCTGGAAGCGCCCCGGCAAGCATTCCAGAGTTCTTGCAGGATGTGGGGACTAGACCGCAACGGTCTTCTTCACCTGAGCCGCCAAAGCTCCAGAAGCATACTTGGCTGCCATCTCATCCAAGGTAACCACCGGAACTTTGGTGCCATGGCCAGCACAGCCGAAGGCAATGTAGCGCTCAGCACAGACTTTTTGCATTTCCTTGATGGAAGGCTTGAGGAAGTGGCGGGGGTCAAACTCTTTCGGATTCTCGGCCAGAGCGCGGCGCACGGCAGCTGTGATGGCCAGGCGGTTGTCGGTGTCGATGTTTACTTTGCGCACTCCATTTTGGATGCCCCGCTGAATTTCTTCCAGCGGCACACCGTAAGTCTCGGGAATGGAGCCGCCGTATTCGTTGATGATGTCGATCAGCTCCTTGGGCACCGAGGAGGAACCGTGCATCACCAGGTGCGTGTTGGGCAGGCGGCGGTGGATCTCAGCAATGCGCTCCATGTCGAGGATGTCACCAGTGGGCTTCCGGGAGAACTTGTAGGCGCCATGGCTGGTACCAATGGCTACGGCCAGCGCATCCACCTGAGTTCGCTCCACAAAGTCCACCGCTTGGTCGGGGTCGGTGAGGAGTTGGTCATGGCTGAGCGCCTCTTCCGCGCCGTGGCCATCTTCCGCTTCCCCACGGCCCGTTTCCAGGGATCCCAGGCAGCCCAGTTCCCCTTCCACACTCACCCCGATTGCATGAGCCACTTTCACCACCTCGGAGGTAACGGCCACGTTGTACTCGTAGCTGGCCGGGGTCTTGGCATCTTCCTTGAGGGATCCATCCATCATGACGCTGGTGAAGCCGTTGCGGATGGCGGAATAGCAGGTAGCCGGGCTATTGCCGTGGTCTTGGTGCATGGCGACGGGGATGTGGGGGTAGGTCTCCACTGCCGCCAGGATCAGGTGCCGCAGAAAGTTCTCGCCCGCATACTTGCGTGCCCCTCGAGAGGCTTGCAGGATAACGGGGCTGTTGGTTTCATGGGCTGCCTGCATGATTGCTTGGATCTGCTCCATGTTGTTGACGTTGAAGGCAGGAATGCCGTAGCCATGTTCGGCGGCATGATCCAGCAGCGTCCGCATTGCAACGAGAGCCATCGGTTACCTCCTGAGGTGCTGACCTAGTGCGTATGAGATTTGCTTACCGTTGATCTTAAGATACTTTTTACGTTTTGGCGGATAAGCCGCCGGGGATCTGCGCATCTTGCCGAGGGATCTTTGCAACCATTGGCCGCAATGCTCGCGCTCAGACGCAACAGGCGCACCGACATCTTCAGATACAGTGGGGAAGGGCAAGACTGTTGGGCGCTTGCATCGAGGATGGATCTGCCCATGCCCGCTCAATTTATCTCTTAGTCTCTCTAATTCTACTGTGGTGTTTTTGTGTTGTTTGCCCGGAGGAATGGGAACGTGCGTTGCAATCGCTGGCCGGTCTTGGGTGTAAAGCAAACAAGGGCTCTCTGGGGTAGTTGGGTGCAAGGAACCGGTTTGGCAATGGCCTGTTGGGCGACGGGCCTTCAGTTGGCAGCTTGGGGGATCCCTGGGCAATCTCCGGATCAGGTGGCGGCCTGGGTGAGGGACAATCCTGTGCTGCGGCCCCGTCCGGGCGAAACCCTGAACATCAACCGAGTGGGGCCGGATGGATCCCGTTTTACGTTCTTGGCTTCGGTGGCTCCGCCGGGACGGATCATCAACCCGCTGGATCGGGAGACGATTCGCTCGGAACGGATGACGTTCTTTCGCCCCCAAGGACTGACAGCAGAGGATCTCTTTCAAGCCATTCGCGATGTCTATGGGCCGGAGATCGCCGCCGATCTGGATCAGGCGGTGGAGGTGATTCGCTACCCGTCCCCAGAAGCTCTGGCAAGCAGTCCGGGCTATACCTTGGCCCTTGCCATCCAAGGGGTGGTGCTGCGGGGAAACCAATTCGTGTATTGGCTGGAGCTGACGCAAAACCCCGATGGCCGCGTGCAGCAGGGGCAGGTGTGGGTGTTCCAAGAGGAATGGCTACCCAAGGTGGAAGGGGAGTTGGCGGAACGTTTCCCCTTGCAGGTGATGACCCGTTGAGGGGCCCCCAATCTTTATCCCCGAGGAGAAGGGCGCTCAGGGGCGGAGGGAGTTGCTGACATCCAAAGCCGGCAATTCCACCCGTTCTACCTGGGGCCGAAAGCCCAACCAAGGAGTGGCCAACTGGGCAAATCGCTCTGGATCCCCGCTCACACAGAAACGGTGGGGTTCTCCCCAAGCAGCGGTCAAGGGGCGACGCAAGTCCCACAAACTCAATTCGCGGGCCAGGGATCCCACCAGCGCCATCCCTGGATCTACCCGTTTGACCGAGGACGGCAGCAAAGGCTTCAGGATTGGATCCAGCAGGGGGTAGTGAGTACAGCCATAGACAAGGGTATCGATCCCCTGTTGCAACAGCGGTTGCAGGTAGCGTTCAGCCGCCTGTCGCAGAGCAGGGCTATCCAGCCATCCGGCTTCAATGAGAGGGACGAACTCAGGGCAGGCCTGCTCCCAACAGTAAACGGGGTACGGAAAACGTTTGGGATCCAGAGCGCTGTACTCCTGAATGGCTTTTGAGTAAGCGCGACTCTTGACCGTGGCCACCGTGGCGAGCACCCCAATGCGGGATCCCTGGGCCAGTGCTGCCTGGGCGCCGGGTAGGATCAACCCCAGAACGGGCAGGGCAAACTCCTGCCGCACGTGGTCCAGAGCCAAGGCCGAGCTGGTATTGCAGGCCATCACCACCAGCTTCACCGGCTGTGCCTGCATCCATGTCAGAATTTGCCGCACAAAGGCCAGGATCTCCTCTGGCGAGCGTTCCCCATAGGGCAACCGCGCTGTGTCGCCGAAGTAGATGAGCCGTTCCTGGGGGAGTCGGCGGCGTAAGGCTCGCCAAACCGTCAGCCCGCCCAAGCCGCTGTCAAACACCCCAATTGGCCAACTGGGATCTGGCTCTGATTTCCACTCCCACTGCATGCTCCGTTCTCCTCAACACCTTGGCCTAAGCTGCTGTATCCTACCCTGCTTTCGAGAATCTCGGCGACAGATTCCCTGCCTTCCCTCTGAGATCAACTGGGCCAACTGGATCGTCAATTCGATCAGCTAGAAATCGCAGGAGCCCCGCACTGTACCCGTAGGGTCAGTGTCGGGAGGAATGCGGAAGTTACGATAGAACCATGACCCAAGTCCTGA
>NZ_JBSSCC010000077.1:0-3503 GCF_054059455.1 Thermostichus sp. MS-CIW-23
AAGACTTCTTTACTACTGATCAATCCATCCTCCTTCCGAAGTTGGTTTGCTAAGTGCTGCTATTGTACCCCTTGAGCCCTTAACAGGCTGTATTGGAAGTTCTGGAGATAAGCGGGATCCCTTTTACCCAAGAGCTCATTTTGCGCCGGATGTAGCTGGTGCTGCCGGAAAAAGTTGTAGTTGGGGCAATGTTCAGTACAAGAGGATCTTAAGAACGTTTCCTTGAACTGGAGCCTATCAAACCATCCATCCAAAGAATAAGCTTTGCTCGCAGATACAGCCAAATCTCATCGTTTGCCCGCAACAGGAATAGAACATATAGGCTCAATACGACGAAAACACACAGGTTCCCTAAAAAAGTGTAGGTTTGGATAATTTGATCGGTGCTCCAGCCAAAGTCGTAGTTTAGGCGGTTCATATCCCCCCTGGCATCTCCTTGGCCGCCCAACAAAGTTCCCCAGGGAACCTCGGCCAATCCCAGTCTGATGCTGTGCCATTCCCAAAAGCTTCTCCACAGGCTGCTGCTCGCGATCCCCAGCACGACAAATCGCAAAGAGTCCCATCGCCAACGATCTGGCAGGGGAAAATAAAAGCTGGCCATCAAAAAGGTGCTGAGATAAAATTCTCCTCCAACGCCGCTAAAGACAAACAACATCTCCCAGGTGCGATTGGGCATCAGCCAGGTCATGTAAAACTGCAATAGAGCAAGAAAGATGGCCAGCACCTGCAGCCACCCAATCCGCTCCTTGCGGGCTGACCAGAAGAGTAGAATCAGTAAAAAGAGGATTCCAAAATACACAAAGGGATCCCTCTGCGAGCTAACGCTTGTCCAGCCGATGGGCAGAGGCAAAGCCCGATACCCGCTCCACCAGGCGACGGTGGCATGGCCAAATTCGTGGATCCAAATGTGAAGAGGCAAATGCAACAACTGCAACAAGCCTATGTTGTTCACCATCAGGGCCATTGCAAAAGCAGCCGGGTAAGCCCAAGCGTTGACTGCCCAGTTATCGAAGGAAAACCGATCCCAACGCTGCCGGGATCCCAGCTTTAGGCTCTGCCGCCAGAGCAAACGTGAGCCGCGGAAAGCGCAAATTTCCACTTGCTCCAGCCGTGGGATCCGCAGTTGCTTCAAGATCAGAAACAGTTGGGCAGCGGCAACTTGGGGGGAGAGCGCAGGCTGGTACAGGGATCCCAGCAGGTGGACGTGCAGGGTCTCGTCGGCAAAGTCTACCCGGACACACCAGCGACGCCGCAGCAGTTCTGTCCGCACAACCTGCACAATTGACTGGGCGTGTCCAGCTCGGGCCAGGGCTAGGGGATCCGGTGGCCTGGGCATCCCAAGATACCTCGTCGGAGAACAAGCAGGAAGAAGAAGGGGCGAGCCTCTACCCATCATCCCCCAGCCCTGCAGGCAAGAGCGGAATTGCGCTCCTTCCCAGGCTGCTCCGAGGGCAGGTTGGTATAGTTGAGGGCAGCAGGTGTGGGGAGTGGATGGAAGGTCATGCCTGAATTCGGCAAGCCGAGGTCAAGGCGGATATGGGGGGCGATGCTGCTGTTGAGCTTGGCGGGAGCAGGACTGTTTCCCCCTCCCTCTGTCCAGGCCCAGACGACCACAATCCCAGGGTTATCTCGCATCGACCGCTGGCACTACGACCCTCAGCAGGGGCGGCTGGAAGTTAACACCCAGGGCGAGGTGCGGCCTTTTCTGTTCGTGCTGCAGAATCCGCCTCGGGTTGTGCTGGATTTTCCCAACACCCGCTTTGGACAGGAGCCCCAAACCCAGACTTTTGCGGGCCGTGTCACCTCTCTGCAGATTAGCCAGCTTACGGATACCATTACCCGCTTTGTGCTGTATCTGCAGCCGGATCAGCCTCTCAGCCTCAACCAACTGCAACTGCTCACTGCCGGCCCCTCCCGCTGGGCTGTTCAATTCACCCAGGCCGGATCTCTCTCTTCTTCTCCCCCTTCATCTGCCGGCTTATTGGGAGGTTCCAGGGATCCCTTCCCGCCGTCCCCGCCTTTGCCGACACTGCCTCCCCGACGCCCGGCACCCACCCCATCTCCTCGCTCCGGCCATCAAATTTTAGAGGTATCCCCGCAAGCAGAAGGCTTTTTCATCCGTACCCAAGGCAGCCCCTCCACTACGGTGCGGCGCATCCTCGATCCGGATCGGGTAGTGGTGGATTTTCTCAACACCACCCTCAGCCCTGCCCTCACCCAGCGAGCTTATGTCATCAACCGTCTGGGGGTTTCGCGGCTGCGTATCGGGCAGTTTGAGCCCACCGTTGCTCGGGTAGTGCTGGATGTGGATTCCTCCGGTGGCGACTGGGAAGCCCGCTACGACCCACAGCGAGGTGGGATCTGGATCCAGCCTGCCGGCGGTGCTGCCCAGGCCAGTCTTTTGCCCGAGGTCAGCTCTGTCAACAGCAGTGGGCCGCTGGCCACGTTGCAATCGGTTCAGCTCCAGGGCAACCGGTTGATCATCAGCGCCGATGGATTCATGTTCTACCGGGCCGGCTGGGATCCCGAGAGTGGTGGCTACCGCATCAACGTGGCGCCCGCTCGCCTGCCCCAGTCTATGCCGGATCCCGGCTTGCCGGTTGGAGGGCCGGTGGAGCGGATCCGCTTTGTCCAGGAAGATGCCCGCACGGTCAGCATTCTGGTGCAGCCCGCCGAGGAGTTCAATGTCTTCGAGCCCAACCCCGGCCAGGGATCCCGCCGCATTACCTTGGAGCTGCGACCTCTGAATGCTCCTCCACCAATACCTCAGCCGCAGACGCCCGGCCCTGCCTCCCCTTCCACCCCCCAATCTCTGAACCGGACGGTCATTGCCATCGACCCCGGCCACGGGGGACGGGATCCCGGTGCCATCGGGGTAGATGGGATCCAGGAGAAGGACATCGTGCTCTCCGTTGCCCACCAGGTGCAACGACTGCTGCAGGAGCGGGGGTACGGGGTGGTGATGACCCGCACCGATGACCGGGAAGTGCTGCTGCAACCGCGGGTGGATATGGCCGTTCAGGCCAATGCTGCCCTGCTGGTGAGCATTCATGCCAACGCCCTGGATCGCTCCGGCATTCACGGCATCGAGACCTATTACCTGCGACCCGATAGCGCCGAGCTGGCCGCCATCTTGCACCGCAGCTTGGTCAGGGCCACCGGTGCTGCTGACCGGGGGGTGAGACGAGCCCGCTTTTTTGTGGTGCGGGAAACACCTGTGGGTATGCCCTCCGTGCTGCTGGAGTTGGGATACGTAACCAACCCAACCGAAGGGCGAAAATTGGCTACTGCCGAATATCAGGCTATTTTGGCGCGGGCCATTGCCGATGGCATTGAGACTTTCTTGCGCAGTCGCTAGCCGTTGGCTGAGCTTGTTCATGTCTATCGGATCTCTCAATTGATCCTTAAGTAAACTACCCGGCTCCGACCGCTAAGCGGTACGGAGCGGGCTTTCAGTAGCCCTGAGCCTGCTCTGCTCTACCAGAGAACAAAACAGGCCCGAA
>NZ_JBSSCC010000078.1:0-2769 GCF_054059455.1 Thermostichus sp. MS-CIW-23
GCTCAAGTAATCTCTCTCCTTGGGGCGACTGTAAACTCGCCTGAAATTCCGAAACTTAGCTGTCCTCTGGGGCCGCTAGGGATTGGGATAAAGCCTGCACCCTGCGCATAGCGCGGGTGTCGGGTAGTTTACTTTTATCGGACTGGCGGTTGGGGATCCTCGCTTTGCAGGCGGAGAATTTCGGCCTCAATGCGCTGTTGCAAAGCTTTGCCCTCTTCGGAGCGGATCAAGAGTGTAATGCGGTTGTAGTCAGGCACAGTCATACCGTGGCGAGTGATGATCTCGGTCGCGGTGCGGATGAATTCTCGCCGGATTTGATCTTTGCTGGCTGGGTCGTTTGTGGCTTGGGAGCGCTTTTGGGCCTCTTGCCGGTGGGGCTCCATCTCCAAGACGATACGGGCGTACATTGTTACCTGCTCATCGCTCAACACCACAGAGGTGGTGGGGGTTTGAGCCACGGCCAGAGAGACAGTGAGCACAGGGATCCAAGTGCAAACCCAGATCAAACCCACCAGCCCTTTTTGGACCACGCTTTGGATTGGAAATGCCGTCCACCGTCTCCGACTTGCTTTGCCTGACACCGCTGATGTCTCCCCACCCGCCAACTGTTGCTCAGGTTGCCTAGGGTTTTTGTGAGCTTTCGGCCCCACGCCGGTTCAACACTCTGATGAACCCCGCGGGCTTCGATCCTATCTGCTTCTCTCTGTGAAAGCCCAGGGCGTCGTCCACGCTGACAACTGAGCTTGCTTTTCCATTTGACCGAAAACTGGTCTTTAGGTTCCAGTTCCAGTCCCTTTCCAGCCTATCTGACACCCAGAAGGGAGTGGCCTCTGGGATAATGGGGATGAATTGTTGGTTATTGCCCCTATGCATTTGGAACGTCGCCCGGTTTTCCCGTTTACGGCCATCGTCGGCCAAGAGGAGATGAAATTGGCCTTGCTCCTCAACGTGATCGACCCGCGCATTGGCGGGGTGCTGATCATGGGGGATCGCGGCACGGGCAAGTCCACCACCATTCGCGCTTTGGCCGACCTGCTGCCCCAGATCGAGGTGGTGAAAGGGGATCCCTTCAACAGCCACCCGCGGCAGCGGGACTTGATGAGCGATCAAGTGTGGGAACGGCTCCAAGCAGGGGAAACGCTGGAAAGCACTTGGATCCAGGTGCCGATGGTGGATCTGCCCTTGGGGGCAACAGAAGACCGAGTGTGTGGCACTCTCGACATTGAGCGGGCCTTAGCTCAGGGGGTGAAGGCTTTTGAGCCGGGGCTGTTGGCCAAGGCCAATCGAGGCATCCTTTACGTGGATGAAGTCAATTTGCTGGATGACCACTTGGTGGATGTGTTGCTGGATGCGGCGGCCTCAGGCTGGAACACCGTGGAACGGGAAGGCATTTCCATTCGTCATCCGGCTCGGTTTGTGCTGGTGGGATCCGGCAACCCGGAAGAGGGGGAATTGCGGCCTCAACTGCTGGATCGCTTTGGCATGTTTGTCCAGATCGAAACGGTGCGAGATGCCGCCCTGCGGGTGCGGATCGTGGAGGAGCGCAGCCAGTTCGACGCCGATCCCCAGGCTTTTTTGGCCAAGTATGCCGATTCCCAGCAGCGCCTGCGGGAGCGCATCGAAAAAGCCCAACATCTTTTGCCCAACGTGGCAGTGGATCCCGACTTGCGCTTGAAGATCTCTGGGGTATGCGCGGCTTTGGAGGTGGATGGACTGCGCGGAGACATTGTAACCAACCGGGCTGCCAAAGCCCTGGCAGCTCTAGAGGGGCGCAGTGAGGTCACCGTCGCCGATATCCGTCGGGTGATCAGCCTGTGTTTGCGCCACCGCCTGCGCAAGGATCCTCTGGAGACCATCGACTCGGGCTACAAGGTGGAAAAAGCCTTCAGCGAAGTGTTCCAGGTGAGCCTAGAGAGCGCCGCCTAGCCCTCACCCCCCAGCCCCTCTCCCAGGGGGAGAGGGGAGTAGGGTGGCTGCTAGCTTGTCGGCAATGGCGGCAATCCAGGTTTGCTCCTGCCGGCTGAAGCTGCGTGGGGTATCGCTCCCCAAAATCAAGCACCCTCGCTGGCCGATGGGCTGGCACAGCACGGCCTGGGATCCGGGGGGCAACAGGCCATCGAACTCGGCGCGGGCCGGGAACAGCTTGAGATCCACCAAATACACGGGCCGCCCCGTCTGCAAGACCCGCTGTAAAACGCTCTTGGGCTGAATGGAGGGCATCTGGCCGGGGGTGGCTAGGATCCCCCGTTGCAGGAGGGTTCGCCCACCCACCCAGATCACCACGGTGCGGGCGGCGGTGGTGCTGAGCAGGGTATGGGAGGCCCAAGCCAGCTCCAGTTTCTCGCTTTCGGAAAGATCGGGATGCCAATCACAGCCGGGGATCCCCTGCAGGGGGGCCGTTTGGGGTGGAAGAGGCTGGATCTGCTGCCACAGCAGGCCGGTCAGGATCAAAACGGCGCTGAGGAGGATCCCCAAGGCATCTGAACGGGACTGGCTGGTAAGCAATTCCGGCGTAAAGGCCAGTCGATTAATAACCAAAAGGACGCTGCCCAAAAGGCCGGTCACCAGAGGCAGCCGCCTCACCCAGCGATTGGGATCCCTGGGGGCTGGAGTGGGTTCAACCGTCAAGGCAGGCTAGGCATAACCTAGAGGAAGTAACGGGAGAGAAGGGAGAAGCTGATACATTTACGCTGAACACTGCTGAACATCACTGTTCAACTATGCAGCGATAGCATTCTGTTTGTTTCCAACCAGAATGGCGGTATCCCG
>NZ_JBSSCC010000079.1:0-2271 GCF_054059455.1 Thermostichus sp. MS-CIW-23
TGCGGATTTGAATGGTGCGAATGTGATTGCGCTTTTGGGGGCTGTCGTAAACCAGCCTAGAGGTTCGGGCCTGTTTTGTTCTCTGGTAGAGCAGAACAGGCTCAGGGCTACTGAAAGCCCGCTCCGTACCGCTTAGCGGTCGGAGCCGGGTAGTTTACTGGATCCAGATGCGGCTGTGCTGGCGGAGCCAAGTCAATAGTCTTTATCTTGAGAGCGCCTTTGGGGGAGGGCGGAGCTTTGTCTGGAGATTTGCTGATCCGAAATGCTGAGCTGCTGGTGCCGGAAGGGGATCCCTGGCGGGGGGATGTGCTGGTGCGGGAGGGGCGCATTGCCCAAATCGGCCAAAACCTCTCGCCAGAAGGGGTGGCCAAGGTCATCGACGCCGAGGGCCATACCTTGATGCCGGGGGTGATCGATCCGCAAGTTCACTTCCGCGAGCCGGGCCGAGAGCACAAAGAAGACCTGCAGACGGGATCCTGGGCCTGTGCCCGGGGCGGGGTGACCAGCTTTTTGGAGATGCCCAACACCGACCCGCTGACGATTGACCAAGCGACGCTGGATGACAAGCTGGCCCGTGCGGCCAGCAAGTGTGTAGTCAATTACGGCTTTTTTATCGGGGCCACTGCCGATAACCTAAAAGAGCTGCAAACGGTGCAGGGAGCCTGTGGCATCAAAATCTTCATGGGATCCATGCATGGGCCCCTGTTGGTGGATGATCAGGCGGCGCTGGAGCGGATTTTCGGGGAAACGGATCCCAACTTCTTAATTGCCGTCCATGCTGAAGATCTGTCTCGCATCAAAGCCCGTAAGGCCCTGTTTGCCGGACGCACAGATGTAGCCGTTCACTCGCAAATTCAGGACGAGGAATCGGCCCTGATCGCCTCACGGCGGGCTTTGGACTTGGCCACCCGCTACCGCCATCGGCTGCACATTTTGCACCTCTCCACCGGCCTAGAGGTGGAACTGCTGCGCCAGCACAAGCCGGCCTGGGTGACGGCAGAAGTGACCCCTCAGCACCTGCTGCTCAGCACCGCCGATTACGCCCGGCTGGGATCCCTGGCCCAGATGAACCCCCCCCTGCGGGATCCCGCTAACCTGGCCCAACTGTGGCAGGGGCTGCAGGACGGGATCCTGGATTGCATTGCCACCGACCATGCCCCTCATACTTTGGAAGAAAAGGCTCAGCCCTATCCCCACTCCCCCTCGGGTATGCCGGGAGTAGAGACGGCCTTGCCCCTGATGTTGACGGCAGCCCAGCAGGGGCGTTGTACGCTGGCGCAGGTGGTGCGGTGGATGTGTGAGGCGCCGGCCCGCCTCTACGGGATCCCCAACAAAGGGCGGCTGCAGGTGGGCTACGACGCCGACCTGGTGCTGGTGGATCGCCACACACCCAAACCGGTGCGGCGGGAAGAGCTGCTGACCAAATGCGGCTGGAGTCCCTTCGAGGGCTGGGAATTGGTGGGCTGGCCCCTAGTCACGATCGTGGGCGGACAGATTGCCTTTCAAAACGGCCAGGTGGATCCCTCGGTGCGGGGAAAGGCTCTTCAGTTTCAGCGCTAGCCAGGGATCCCTGCTATCCCGCAAGGGCTTCCGATAGCAGCAGGACAGAAGTGGCGCAGTAGCCTATCCTAGCTTCCCTCTCCCTTTGTGGGAGAGAAGCCAGGCCTGAGGGCGGGATGGCGCAAAAGCCTCAGGAACGGTCTCAGGCTGGTTTGCCGATCACCACACACCTCGGCCTGCTGGGTCCGGCAACTCTGGCCCAGAAACTCGTGTTACTCTGAAAATGATAATTACTGATAATCAAAATTGAAAACGGCAAGGGGGCCTCATGAAAGTTGCCTACGTGTTCACTCACCCTCGCTGCGGCACCTATAAGTTGGGCCAGATGATCCTGCCCCAGCTAGAAGCAGGGGTGCATGGAGCGCAGGTGGTGGGCATGTTCTTTTTCGACGACAACTGCTTTGTTTTGCGGCAGGGGGATCCCATCGGCGAGCGCCTAGCCAAGATTGCCGAAGCGCAAAACATTTTTCTGATGATGTGCGACATGTGCGCCCTGGAGCGCAACCTGGCGGAAGGGGAACCCAAGTGGTGCGACGCCCAGGGACGTGGGTGCAAGGAGCCGGGCTACTGCGTTCCTAAAAACGTGGTCAAAGGCGTGCAGGTGGGCTGTTTCCCTGACCTCTACGAGGCCTTGAAAGACAACCCACCTGACCAAGTGATTACGCTTTGACGGAAGGACCCCGACTTAGCTGACGGCCACAGCCGCCGGCG
>NZ_JBSSCC010000080.1:0-1757 GCF_054059455.1 Thermostichus sp. MS-CIW-23
GACGTGGCGGAACGGCAGACGCGCTAGACTTAGGATCTAGTGCCGCAAGGCGTAAGGGTTCAAGTCCCTTCGTCCGCATGAGAATCCCCTACTTCCCCAGCCCTTTTCCCCCAAGAGGGCAGAAGTTCCCCCGGTCAACAGCAATGCTGACTGCCTTACGGTCGCTCGCCAGCAAGCCTGGGAGAGCCAAGGTGACAAAGCAAGCTCTCCCGCCGGCTAAAAGCAGACAGGGACACATCTCCCAGGCTAGAAGGCTTCTCGGTCCGCCTGCAGAGAAACTGGACTGGGTTGCTGCCACGAAAACCTTGGCTCTAGGCCGGAAAGATCACCTGCAGAATTTGCTCGGGGGCAATCGACTCCACCTTCCCATCGGCCCCCTTGACCGCCCGAAACGGCCCCTCTGAAGGCAGCAACCGCAGTGGGTCGGTGGGCCCAAACAACGCCACCAGCGGCGTCTGCACCGCCACCGCCAAATGCATGGGAGCGCTATCGGCGCACAACAGCAGCGTTGCCCCCCCAATCAAAGCCGCCAGCTGCCCCAGCCGGACAGGACGGCTCACCGGCAGCTCCGGCAGTTGCGCCAGAAAGCCCTCCGCCAGCTGCTCATCCTCTGGCCCCACCACCAGCACCAACGGCAGCTCCGGCCGCTGCTCCCGAAAACCCTTGATGACCTTGACCCAGTTGGCAGAGGGATAGATCTTCTGAATTCCCTTCTCCTGCGACAGCTGGCTGGCCCCCGGATGCAACAGCACATAATCTTGAGCGGCATCCCCCAAAAGGCGCTTGCGTTCCTGCTCTGCCCACTCCAGGTCTGCTTTTTTCAGACGAATCTGGGGCAACCCCGCCGGCGCAGCAATGCCAAACCCCTGCACCAGGTCGTGGTACATCTGGGCCGCATACTGGGCTGGCTTCAGGGGCACCGGGTCGGTCAGCCAAGGTCGCCCCGGCCCCGGCGGCGCATAGCCCACCCGCTTGGGAATGCCGGTCAGCCACAACAACAGCTTGACCCCCAAGCTTCGGCCCAGGCTCAGCACCCCGTCATACTGCCGCTCCCGAATGCGCCCCAGCAGGTCGCTGAGATCCCCCAACGACAGCTGTTCTTTGAACGGAAAAGTCAGCACCCGACTCACCGAAGGACAAACCTCGTAGGCAGCCGCCGCCCGCGGCTCCACAACCACCTCCAGCTCCGCCTCCGGGAAGCGCTGCCGCAAACTGGCCAAGGTGGGAAAAAACAAAATCTGGTCACCAATCCCGCCCGGCACCAAAGCCAAAAGGCGGGGGGCCAAAGGCGCTGTGCCGCCAACTGCTCGAGAAGCCACCTGCATAAAGCATCCTGTAGAAAGCGGTATCCAGGGATCCCTGGCTCAGGACATCCCGCGCTTACTCTATCTCAGATTGCAGACCTTCAGGACAGGCTGGGCAGACCGGTTCCAGCCCCCTGCTGGCCCAGAGCGTTGTCTACCCAGGCTCTCATCCGCGATGATGGGCTGTGGCCGCCACCTTCTCCAAAGGCAGCACCATGACGGAGGAGCCGATTCCGCTGCTGGATTTGACGGGGCAGTACCGCGCTTTGGCCGGGCTGTTGCAGCCGCAGCTGGAAGCGCTGCTGGCCTCTGGCCAGTACATCGGCGGGGCGGCGGTGCAGCGCTTTGAGGAGCAGTTTGCCCAGTTTTTGGGGGGTGGCCCCCTGGAGGCCGTCGGCTGCAATTCCGGCACCGATGCCTTGGTGTTGGCTTTGCAGGCTTTGGGCATCCAGG
>NZ_JBSSCC010000081.1:0-1543 GCF_054059455.1 Thermostichus sp. MS-CIW-23
GTGGATCGAACTGCACGGGCGGTCGGAAGCAGGAACCCGCCGAGACGACTGCGCAAGGAGCCATCCATGCGTAGCGTGGTAGGAATCTCCGGCCTAAAGGCCGGGGAGGATGTCAATTGCAGAGAGCGAGTACCTTTGCTCAACAGGGTTGAGATTTGTCAACTCTTCTATACAAACCTTCTCAATCCCTTTTTTCAACAACCTTGTAGTCGGTAGAGTGTAGGGCATCTTCTAGGAACAGGCGACGTCAGGATCCTTAGCCCTTAGCTGCCAGGTGATACCGGTCACCGCCCTGAAGCTCTTTTGGGTGCAAGCTGAGAGTAACTGTGGCCACTTCCCAGATCTAGGAGATCGTTTAACCATGCGCAACCTCTCTTCCGTTTTGCTGTTCGGGATCCCTTTGGTAAGCCTAGGCTGGACAGGGATCCCGGTGGTGGCCCAATCCGCCAATCCAGCCCTCTGCCAGCAATTTCCCCAAGACATTCGCTGCACCCTCTCTGCCCCCAGACAGGTGGGACAAGCGCCGCAACCCACATCCCGTCCTCGGATTGCAGTCTTGGACTTTGATTTCAGCAGCCTCAGCAATCCCTACAGCTTCCGCGAGGCTTCTCGGGGGGTGAGCGACCTGTTGGTGGATCGGCTGGTGAGAGATGGCACCTTTTCCGTCATCGAGCGCTCGCGGCTGGACGCGATCTTGGCCGAGCAGAACCTGGGTCTATCCGGTCGACTGGATGCCAACACCGCTGCTCAGGTAGGCCGGATCCTAGGGGTCGATGCGGTGATCCTCGGCAGTGTGACCCAGTTTGATGTGTCTGTGCGCCGTTCTGGGGGTGGGGCACCGGTCTTAACTCCCTTCGGCAGCTTCCCGCTGGCGGTGGGGGCTGAGTCAGTGGATGCCGATGCCAACGTGCAGCTGAATGCCCGCTTGGTGAGCACCAGTACTGCCGAGATCTTGGCCGTGGTCGAGGGCAAAGGCAACGCCAGCCAGTCGGATAGCACGGTCACGGTTGCCGGCTTTGGCGGGGGATCCGCCACCAGCAACGAAGAGAAGCTGTTGGTATTGGCAAGCCAACAAGCGGTGGAGCAAATTGCCCAGCAGTTGGCCGGTTTTGCCGGGCGCTTGGCAGCTCAGCCTCGCTCTCTGCCAACGGTTGACGCCTTGGTGGCGGATGTCTACGGCAACCAGGTGATCCTGAACAAGGGCAGCCGCGATGGCTATCGGGTGGGATTGATTCTTTCTGTGGAGCGCGTCGTCCGCGAGGTGAAGGATCCGGCCACGGGGACAGTCTTGCGCAAATTGACTGAGCCAGCCGGACAGGTCCAACTGACGGAGGTGGATGACAGCTCCAGTGTGGGACGCATTCTCAGCGGGGCAGGCTTCAAGGTTGGGGATGTGGCCAAGCCTGTCCAATGAGCTTTCCCAAGCCCTATCCTCAGGATCCCTCGATGGGAGCATGACTCTAGTCAATAATAAGCTCAACTATACTGAAAATAATGTATAATATGTTCAGTACGGATTACTACCAGTTGATCTTTCTGTTTA
>NZ_JBSSCC010000082.1:0-1442 GCF_054059455.1 Thermostichus sp. MS-CIW-23
ACTTCTTTACTACTGATCAATCCATCCTCCTTCCGAAGTTGGTTTGCTAAGTGCTGCTATTGTACCCCTTGAGCCCTTAACAGGCTGTACCCTGTTGCGAGCTTGCTGCACCAAACTGGGGCTATAGGTCAAAAAGAGAGGGCGGTACTCAAGAGGTCTCTGTTTTGAAGTTTTGAGGTAGTGGCTGCAATAGTCGGCAAAGCGGTAGTACAACATCAGAGATTTGCCGCTCCCGGCCCTTCCGTTGATCAGTAGGGGCATGGATGTGCTCTGCAGGATTTCTTCCTCCTCCATGGACAAAGCCAAATTTCCCTCTGTGATCTCCTGCATTTCCAACCAAATGGTCTCATCCGCCACCATGTAGTCGGGGTAGGCGCGACGGGCGTACCGCTTCCATACCTCCAAAGGTTGCGGGTGCTGGAGAATATCCGGCTGCTTGGCTTTCATCCCAAAGAGGCAGGTTTGGCATCCCAGATCAAACCGTTCCCTCTGCTCTGGGGCGTGGTCGTAAACCCCGATGAGAAATGGAAACAATCTCCCTGGCTGCTCGCACGCTTGTACCAAGCTGACGGCCAGATGCAGGGATCCCTCCTGCCAGCATTTGACCTCTGCCTCCAGATAAAACGGCGGGAGCTGCCGGTAGAGCCTGCCTTCAATGTCATCTACCAAGCGGGATACTGCTTGGTAAGCCTGGCGCCGCTGCTCTGGAGAAAGGGCCCGTACTTGCCGAACCCATTCCCCACTTTCCAACACCAGCCGCTCCTGCGGATTGGGAGCATTCAAGAACTGTGTCCATTCATACAGCTCGTCGGGCAGAGGGGGGAGATGGTTTGGCGGATCCCCTGGTTCGTGCCGCTGCGCCAGCCACGCCTGCAACCGGTCATCGGGCACCCAGCTCCGCACCCGTTCTTGATAATCCGGATCTCGCCGTCGGTCTAAGAACTCCCGGTATTCGTGACTGCCTCTCGGCCAGAGGCCAAACAAAACCAGAACGGGTACTTCGCCTACATAGCGCAGCTCCCCCACCAAGCGAATGTTGTTGCGGAGATTACGCTTCCAGTAAGGATAACGAACGTCGAACAACTGGCTCAAAAGGGTGCGATCCCCCTCTTCCAGCCGTTCTACCAATGCTTCTAGGTTGCACTGGGTTCTGCTTCCCAGAAACTCCTCCGGGCAATATACATACATGGGATCCCGCCGGGTATACTTGGAAGCCATCCTAGTGCCGGGCTACTGGCGAAAATTGCCGCTGTGCCAAAAGTCTTAATTTTTTTCATAATCCCCACGTAGCCCACAACTACCTATGTAGCCATTTGCAAACTCACAAAACATCTCGATTCAAGCTTTTGTAAACTACCCGACACCCGCGCTATGCGCAGGGTGCGGGCTTTATCCCAATCCCTAGCGGCCCCAGAGGACAGCTAAGTTTCGGAATTTCAGGC
>NZ_JBSSCC010000083.1:0-1339 GCF_054059455.1 Thermostichus sp. MS-CIW-23
CTGTCTTGAATCGCTTTCGGTACTCTTTGACCACACCGAGAGCAGTTTTGACTGCTGCCGTTGGGATTCACTGCAATCGCCCTCAGCCCAGCTCTTTCAGCCTTGACTGCCAGCATTTGCAGAAATTGTCCCCACCCAGCATCATAGGTAGATTTTGCTAGTCGGGTTCTAGCAGCACCTTTGATATTCAGGGCTTCGTACCCAATATGCTTGCCCTTGCTTACCAGCCAGTTCGCTGTTTTGTCATGAAAATCTTTGCGCTGAGATAGTGGTTAGTGGATAGTCACTATTCACTATCCACTGGTCACTATCCACTAGTCACTAGCCATAGGCGGTTTGACCCTTTCTTCTTGCGAGACACTGCCCGCTGCAGTCTCTTTAACCGCTTTTGGGCTCTGCGGTAATACTGGGGAACTGGAACAGACTCCCCCGCGTCGGTCACCAAAAAGGAGTCCAGCCCCACGTCGATCCCCATCGTGTTCTCCAGTGTTGGCAGGTCAGGGGTAAATACGGGGACAGATGAATCTTGCAGGCTCAAGGTCACATACCACCCGTCTGCCTTGCGGCTGATGGTAGCAGTCTTGATGACAAAACCGTCAGGCAAAGGACGGTGCTGAATTATCCGAACAGCACCGATTTTGGGCAGATGGATAAACTGCCCGCAAATGCAGTCCTGTTTCATCGGGGGGAAACTGAAGGAGCGATACCGCCCAACTCCCTTGAATCTGGGTTTCCCTGCCCGCTTGCCGTTACCGTCCCCCTTCAGCCAGCGGTCGAATGCTTTGTGCACTCGCTCTATGCAGTTTTGCAGGACTTGCGAATGGATGGCTCTGTACTGCGGAAACAGGGCTTTCGTCTTCACCAAGTCCCGTTTTTGGGAGTAGAAATCGGGCTTGTCTTTCAGCTGGGGCAAATGACAGACTAGGGGACAAGCATTGATGTCACAGCGATTGTGTTCCCACCACGCAAAGCGCTCTGCCAAGCGATAGTTGTACTGCTTGCGTAACAAGTCTAGCCATTGGTCCATCAGAGCAACTTGGCTAGAAGTAAGGCGTAAGCGATACTGGTAAGCAGTTCTCATGATGAGGGTATAGAATCCTGCTACGCCGGTCATAGCACCAGTAAGGACGAAGCATCGTGTCCTCGCCTTTTATCCCGACCCTTACCCTGGATAGTGGTGAGTGGATAGTGACCAGCCACTAGTCACTAGTCACTAACGGAGGGCGGGGCTTCCCGGCGGTCTAGCTAGGTCGTGTTGATCTTATGTTAGGATAGAGAGAATAGTTTATAGAGGAAAGAGGATGAAGTTGGTTTTTTTAGATGAAAACAAATGGCAGAA
>NZ_JBSSCC010000084.1:0-1145 GCF_054059455.1 Thermostichus sp. MS-CIW-23
AGGTAGTTGACGAAACTTAACGGATGTTTTAAGTTTAGGTTGTCAATCTTCGCGCTTCCTTAGGGAAGTTTGTCCTCATGACTACTGTTATCCAACGTCGCTCAACCAGCAACGTGTGGGAGCAGTTCTGCGAGTGGGTCACCTCCACCGATAACCGCCTTTACATTGGCTGGTTTGGGGTGCTGATGATTCCCACCCTCCTGACTGCCACCACCTGCTTTATCATCGCCTTCATTGGGGCTCCGCCGGTGGACATTGACGGCATCCGCGAGCCCGTTTCCGGTTCCTTGCTGTACGGGAACAACATCATTTCTGGGGCTGTAGTGCCCTCTTCGGCAGCCATTGGCCTGCACTTTTACCCGATTTGGGAAGCCGCCTCACTGGACGAGTGGCTGTACAACGGCGGTCCGTACCAGCTGATTGTGCTGCACTTTTTGATTGGGGTGTTCTGCTACATGGGACGCGAATGGGAGCTGAGCTACCGTTTGGGGATGCGGCCCTGGATTGCGGTGGCTTACTCTGCGCCCGTGGCAGCGGCCACAGCAGTGTTTTTGATTTACCCGATTGGGCAGGGGTCGTTCTCGGATGGGATGCCCCTGGGGATTTCGGGGACCTTCAACTTCATGCTGGTGTTCCAGGCAGAGCACAACATCCTGATGCACCCGTTCCACCAGCTGGGCGTGGCTGGCGTGTTTGGGGGTGCGCTGTTTAGTGCCATGCACGGGTCGCTGGTGACCTCGAGCCTGATTCGGGAGACCTCGGAAGAGGAGTCTCAGAACCTGGGGTACAAGTTTGGGCAAGAGGAAGAGACCTACAACATTGTGGCGGCGCACGGGTATTTTGGCCGGTTGATTTTCCAGTATGCGTCGTTCAACAACAGCCGGAGCCTGCACTTTTTCCTGGCGGCTTGGCCGGTGATTGGGATTTGGTTTACGGCGCTGGGGATCAGCATCATGGCGTTCAACCTGAACGGGTTCAACTTCAACCAGTCGATTGTGGACAGCAACGGTCGAGTGGTTGGGACGTGGGCTGATGTGCTGAACCGGGCGAACCTGGGGATGGAAGTGATGCACGAGCGGAATGCGCACAACTTCCCGCTGGATTTGGCGGCGGTGGAGGTAGCGCCTGCGGTGCGTGGCTGATGG
>NZ_JBSSCC010000085.1:0-1044 GCF_054059455.1 Thermostichus sp. MS-CIW-23
TTCTGCCATTTGTTTTCATCTAAAAAAACCAACTTCATCCTCTTTCCTCTATAAATTATTCTCTCTATCCTAACATAAGATCAACACGACCTAGACCTGCCGCGGCTGGAGCTGTATGTGGAAGAGGGGTTTGGGGATCCCTGTGCCCTGTGCAGCAGAAGGGAGTGCCCGAGCGAATTCACGAGGTGAGAGGGGAGCCAGCCAGTTGGCCTAGTTTTGATGCTGTGGTGTGCACAGCTGAGGACTTGCAGCGGCTGGGGCGGCCTGTGAGGGCTAACTTTGCTTTTGTCTTGGCAGAGGACCACCAACTTCTTTTGGCCAATGCCAGTAAGTTAATGGAAGCAGTGTTGACTGGCTTTGACTTTGGCAAACTCAGGTTTTCGGTAAAGCTCTACCCAGACACCGTTTTTTACGAGAGGACGTATCTTAACTTTCCTGTGTTTCTGTCTAGTCAGGTGCAGACGGTTATCGACATCGGAGCTGGGGTAGGCCTTGGTAGCGTTTGTTTTCGGGGTTTCTGCCCTGAGGCGGCCATTCATTGTTTTGAGGTGGATCCCTTGGCCTTGCACCTGCTGCAGCAGAATGCTCTTGGCCTGGGCAACTGCTTTGTGCATCCGGTGGGGCTAGCGGGGCAGGATAGCTGCAGAACCCGTCGCCTCTGGCCGGAGGATCCTCAGGCCGAGTGGGGAGTGGAGCAGCCGCTCCCTTTCCGGGAAGCTAGGGCAGCTCTCAAGGAGCTGGGTCTGGAGTTCATCGATGTGCTCAGGGTGGCTACAGGTGGAGAGGAGGTGGAGGTGTTGACCAGCTTGCAAGAGCAGCTCGAAGATATCAAGGTCATCTATGTGGAGTTTTGCTCAGAACAAGACCGCAAACAGATTGATCAGATGTTGGACCCTACCCATCTCCTCTGGCAGGAGGAAGTTTCTCAGGGTAACTACGGGTGCTTATGTTACAGCCTGTTAAGGGCTCAAGGGGTACAATAGCAGCACTTAGCAAACCAACTTCGGAAGGAGGATGGATTGATCAGTAGTAAAGAAGTCTTCA
>NZ_JBSSCC010000086.1:0-1020 GCF_054059455.1 Thermostichus sp. MS-CIW-23
TACAGCCTGTTAAGGGCTCAAGGGGTACAATAGCAGCACTTAGCAAACCAACTTCGGAAGGAGGATGGATTGATCAGTAGTAAAGAAGTCTTCACTATCTGCTCCATGCTATATTTCCCAATTCTGCAAAGCTGCCGAATAAAATGCTTCAACACCGACCACATCATCTCAATGGGATTCAACTCCGGCGCATACACAGGCAGGTATAGGATTCGTGCTCCTGTCCCCCTAATCAATTCCTCAACTTCCCGACTCTTGTGGATATTTAAATTGTCCATAATCACAACCTTCCTCGCATCTAGCTTCGGACATAGCTCGCTTCTCAAAAACTCCAAAAAATCTCCTTTCTTCATCCCACCCTTGATGACACGACAGCCAACTACACCTCTCAAGGAAATAGCTCCAATAACCGTATACTTTTCACCCTTGTATCTCTGACGATAATGATAAGCCCTTTGACCACGTAAACTCCGAGATACTCTCCGCTCCATTCCCTCCCAGACTCCCGTCTGGTCGATGGCAATCAAATCCTCCGCTGGAATATTCCTGACTTCTTGACTATAAGCTAGTCGTTCCCTTTGCACCTCCTCTTCTTTGACTTTTGCACTGCGGTAGGTCTTTTTTTTAGAGTCATTCCTTGCTTTTTCAAGAAATTATGTATCGTGACGATGCTTACATTGATTCCTAAGCGCTCGCGCAACAGTTCTTGATACTGCCACAGGTAGAAGTCTGGGTGTTCTGTAATAATTGCCATCACTTCCTGCCGATGTTGTTCCAAAATGCCCACTCGCTTGGTGCCTGCTTTCTTAGGGGCTAAATCTTGAGTTTGTTGGTACTGACGCACCCAGCGGTGTACTGTTCTTTTGGTCACCATGAAGCGTTTAGCTACCTGGCGGATGGAGGTGTTACCTGCCTGATAGGCTGCTACAACTCTTTGCCGCAAATCCAAAGAATGAGTCGGCATTCCTTTCTCTCCTTCCTCTTGAATACCTGTACCCTATTTTAAATTAAAAGGCTGTA